>JAWVDL010000359.1:0-9618 GCA_033857355.1 Gaiellaceae bacterium
TACACGGCGACGGGATCGCCGGGTGTCAGGGCGACCTCGCCCGCCTGCGCGAGCCGCAGGTAGAGGTCGAGATCCTCGTAGGCGTCGAACCGAGCGTCGTAGCCCCCGGCCGCCAGGAAGGCCTCGCGGCGCACCATGCTCGCCGAGGTGTAGATCGGAGCGGGCGCCGCGAGGATCTCCTCGTACGAGACGCCCCGCCGCTCGAGGCGCGCGAAGCGACGGTCGAGGAGCGAGTTCCAGTCGTCGAGCGGCTGCCCGTCGTCGTCGACGACGCGAACGCGACCGAAGGTGAGCACCGCGTCCTTCCCGATCGCGTCGCGCTGCCTTCCAAGTCGCTCCGGCAGGGCGAGGTCGTCGTCGTCGAGGAAGGCGACGAACGGGAACCGAGCCGCTTCGACCCCCGCGTTTCGCGCGAGCGAGCGGTTCGCCTCGGGAAGCTGGAGGAGTCGTGCGTCGCCGAGATCGCCTTCCGAGAGCGTCGTCGCGCCGTTCTCGACCACGATCGTCTCGCCCGGCTCCTGCGCGACCACGCTCTCGATGGCCTTACGGAGATCCGGCGAGTCGCCGCGCGTCGGGATGACGACCGAGACGTCGCTAGCGCCCGGCGACCTCGTCGTACACCTCCAGCACGCGTGCCGTCATCCGCTCGACCGTGAAGCTCTCCGCGACCCGCGCGTACCCCGCCTCGCCGAGCCGCCGTGCGCGCTGCGGATCCGCGACGAGTGCGCGGAGCGCCTCCGCGAGCGCCTCGGGATCGCGAGGCGCCACGAGCACACCGGTCTCGCCGTCGACGACGAGCTCGGGCGTGCCGCCCACCGGCGTCGCCACAACGGGCTTGCGGTGCGCCATCGCCTCGAGCACGGTGATCGGCATCCCTTCGATCCAGGAGGGCAGGACGTAGACGTCCAGGGCGCCGAGCACCGACTCGGCCGGCCGAAAGCCCGCGAACCTGACGCGATCGGCGACACCGGCGCGCTCGGCTTCCGCGACGAGCGACGCGCGGAAGGCGCCGCCGGTCTCGAGATCCTCGCCGGCGAGCACGACGTGCAGCTCGGGTACGCGCGCCGCCGCCTGGATCAGCTCCCGCTGGCCCTTCACGTCGCAGAGTCGCGCGATCTCTCCGGCGAGCGGGGCGCCCGGCGGAACTCCGAGCTCGGCCCGCAGGCCGTTCGACTCGTCCTCGACCGGCAGCTGGATCCCGTTCGGCACCGTCTCGGTCCGGTCTGCCGGGTAACCCTGGCTCAGGAAGGCGCGCCGGGTGTCGTCCGAGACCGCCAGCAGCCGATCGCTCAGGCGCGCTGTCGCGTTGTCGAGGGCCCGAAGCCCTGCGGCCGGCAGCCGCTGTGGCCGGAAGTGGTTCTCGATGTGAAGGTGATCGACGATCGCGACGCGGGCGGAGGTTCCGGCGAGCCTCGCCAGGATGCGAGCGGCGACGTGTGTGTGCGTGTGCACGATGTCGGCGCCACGCAGCAACACCGCGAAGCGCGCCGCGCCGCCCACGCGGTGCGTGCGCGACACGTCCAGCAGGGTGGCCCTGAACCCTTCGCCGACGACCTGGTCGAGAAACGGGCCAGACGTCGGCGAGACGAAGGACACATCGTGGCCGCGCTCCCGCGCCGTGCGCGCGATCTGCGCGGCGACGAGCTGGCCCCCTGCGACGTCGCCGCTCGTGACGAGCTGGACGATCTTCACGTTCGTGGCCGCCGGCATAGGGCGACGAGCTCGGATGCGCGTTCGATCCCGTCGCGCTCGATGGCGATCTCGTCGAGCGTGACGTCGGCCATCGGCGCCGTGCCGACGAGGCGCGAGGCGCGGCGCAGGAAAGGCAGGCGCTTGCGCAGACCCAGCACGTCGACGCGCTGGAGCAGCAGATGGCGCGTGGTCTGCAGACGACGCTGTCCATAGAGCTCGACCTCCTCGAAGCGCGACCCGAGCGCGGACTCGAAGTCCTCCCGGGACAGCTCGACCCGGTGGAACGGATTGTCCGGGGCACGCGTCGTCGCATCGACCCGCGGGGTCGAGACGACGAAGATCCCGGCGGGCCGGAGGACGCGCGCGATCTCGGTCAGGTAGCGCTCGACTTCCTCGACGTGCTCGATGGTCTCGAACGAGCAGACGACGTCGAACGACGCGTCGCCGAGCTCGAGCGCCAACAGGTCGCCCAGCACGAACTCGAGATTCGGGCCTCGGTAGCGCCGGCGCGCGTACTCGATCGCCTCCTCGCTGACGTCCACGCCGACGACCCGGGCAGCGACCTCCGCCAGATACGCGCTCCCGTAGCCGACGCCGCAGCCCGCGTCGAGCACCTGCGCGCCGACGCAGTGCGGGCGCGCGAACTCGTAGCGCTTCAGGTGGAGCGCAAGGATTCCGGGCGCGGTCTCGTCCGGGACGATCCGCTCTGGGTAGGCCACCTGCGTATCCTTGCAGCCGCCGTGCGCCTCGCTCCTCGCCGCATGTCCCTGGAGGACGCGATCCGCGTCCTGCTCGTCGTCACGATCGTGCTCGTCGCTCTCGGATCGAACTGGTCGACCCAGGTCCGTTCCGTCGCGCAGCCGCTCTGGAGGCTGAGTTTGGCCGCGCTTTTCGCGTGCGCGGTGGCCTATGCGATTCGGAGCGCGTCCGGGCGTCGGCTCTGGGAGCGCGCGCATACCGCCGTCTTCGCGGCAGGAGCCGCGTTCCTCGCGGTTGCCGCGGTCTCGAGTCTGTGGTCGGCCGATCCGCGGCTGACGTTCGAGCGCGGTGCTTCTTTCGCGCTGGTCCTCGGCTCGGCCGCTGCCCTCGCTTTGGCCTCCGCGGGCGATCCGGGACGGGTCGAGCGGCTGCTCGTCGCTCTCGCCGCCGGCGCAGCGACGGTCGCCCTGCTCGGTCTCGTCTTGCTCGCGGCGAGTCCGCACCGTGCCCTCCAGGAGGCGACGCAGACGATCCCCACCCGCTTCCGCGGAATCGGCGAAAACCCGAACACGAGCGCCATGCTGTTCGCCGTCGCGCTACCGCTCGTGACCTGGCTGGCGCTGACGAGTGGCGGTCGCCGCCGCTGGGTGTGGTGGTCTGCACTCGCACTGCTCGCCGGTTCGATCGTCGCCTCGGGGTCGCGTGGAGCCTTTGCCACCGCCGCGGTGGGAGCCCTGGTCGTCACGGTCGCAAGCGCGGCGACCACGCGCGGGCGTGTCCTCGCAGCAGTCGCCGTCGCCGCGGCGCTCGCCGCCGGTGTCGGCCTCGCGGCCATCCCGAGCCCCGATCCAAACGCGACGGCCGTGACCAACACCGCCTGCGCCGACTGCAAGCACAACCCCTACAACGTCGACCAGTACTTCCGGCTCGACGACGAGGTCGGGAACCAGGACAGCGGTGGTCACCGGACCTTCTTCGCGTCGACGGGAAGGACGCAGGCCTGGAGCGGTGCGATCCGCCAGGGCAAGGAGCGGCCGCTCCTCGGCTACGGCTTCGGGACGGAGGATCGCGTCTTCGTCGACCGCTTCCCCCTGTTCTTCGGCGGCTCGGCCGAGAACTCGTACGTCGGCATCTTCCTGCAGCTCGGCCTCGCGGGCGTGCTGCTGCTCGGCGCGGTCGTCCTCACGCTGCTCGCGGCGTGTCTCCGCGCCTTCCGCCGGCTCCGTGGGAGCGAGCGCCGCGCCGCGGCGGCCTGCACGGCGGCTGTGATCACGGGCCTTGCAATCGCGCTCGTCCAGTCCTATCTCTATGCGGTCGGGAACACGGCGACCCTCACCTTCTGGATGTGCGCCTTCCTGGGCGCGGCGCTCGGAATGCAGAGACGGGCAGCATGAGCCGGCCGCGGCTGCTCGTCTTCAACCAGTACTACTGGCCGGGCGTCGAGGCGACTGCGCACCTGCTCTCGGAGCTCTGCGCGGCGCTCGCCGCGGACTTCGACGTCACCGTCGTGACCGGAAAGCTGCAGAGCCAGCCCGATCGCGTCCATCGTGAGGAGCACGAAGGCGTCGAGATTGTCCGCGTACCTTCGACCGCCTACGACCGCAGCTCGCTCCCGCTGCGGGCGCTCAACTACGCGACCTATCTCCTTGGCTCGCTGCGCACCGGTCTGACGGCTGCGCCGCCGGACGTCGTCCTCTGCATGACGGATCCGCCGGTGATCGCGGACGTCGCACTCGTCGTCGCACGGCGCTTCGACGCTCCGCTCGTAGTCGTGAGCCAGGACGTCTTCCCCGAGATTGCGATCGAGTTGCACCGCCTCGAGAACAAGGTCGTGATCGAAATCCTGCGCGGGCTCATCCGCCTGTACCTCCAGCGTGCCGACCGCGTCGTCGCGATCGGCGAGACGATGAGACGCCGGCTCGAAGACAAGGGCGCGACTCCGGACCGGTTGCGCGTGATCCCGAACTGGGTCGACTCGACCGCCCTGACGCCTCAGCCGCACGAGAACGACTGGGCGCGGGAGCACGGGTTCCACGGGCGGTTCGTCGTCATGCACTCGGGCAACGTCGGCTTCGCCCAGAACCTCGACGCGCTCGTCCGGGCCACGACGTTCCTCAGGGATCTCGACCGCCTGAGCGTCGCCGTGGTCGGCGAAGGCTCGCGGCGCGCGGAGCTGGTTGCGCTCGCCGAGCTGCTGGAGACGGATGCGGTGCGGTTCCTGCCGTACCAGCCCCGCTCGGCCCTGTCGGAGTCGCTCTCGGCGGCAAGCATCCACGTCGTCGGGCTGGCCAGGGGGCTCTCTGGGTACGTCGTCCCGAGCCGGCTCTACGGGATTCTCTCCGTCGGCCGGCCCGTGATCGTCGCCGCGGAGCGCGACAGCGAGACCGCCCAGCTCGTGGAGCGCGTGGAATGCGGGGTCGTTGTTCCCCCGGGCCGCCCGGAGCTGCTCGCCGCGGCGATTCGCAAGGCGTACGACGGCGAGCTGCCCCTCGAGGAGATGGGCAAGCGGGCCCGGGAGTACGTGACCGAGGAGGCCGATCGGACGGTCGCGATCGACCGGTACCGGCGCCTGCTCGCAGAGCTTCGGTCCGAAGGGCGCGCTGCGTGAGGCGCGGAGCTCGGGCGGGCGTGGTGGTCGCTGGCGCGATCCTCTTGCTGGGGCTGCTGGTCGTCGTGGGACGGTGGGAGGGGCGACGGCACGCCGACGAGCAGAACGCGAAAATCCTCCGCATCCGGGAGGCCGTCGGCCGGCTGGACCGTCCGCACCCGACCGGGTTCCGCATCCTCAATCCCTTCACGTGCCTGACCTACGGCCGTGGCGGGAACAAGTACGCGCTAGAGCTGTGCGTCGACGGCGCCGGACGGGTCGTCGAGGCGATCGACCGCCGCAGCGGCACGCCGCGGATCGCGAGCCTGCGCGAAGACCCGGGTGCCGCGACGGTGCGGGTCGATCGCGCCGAGGTCGATCGCCTGCTCGGGTCCTTCGGGGAATAGGCGATCCGCGCGCAGACCGCACGCCTGGTCGACGGCCTCTATCGGCGGACGATTCAGCTTGCGCTGGCGACACTGATCGTCGTCGTAGCGTGCGGCTCCGCCACCGACGTCAGCCTGCTTCTGCTCGGGCGTCACTGGCGCTTCGTCGTGCTGGCCGAGTTCGCAGCGGCGGTCTGGGCGTATTGGGCCTGGCGGTATCCGCGCGTCGGGAGCCTTCGGCGGCCGGTCGTCTGGGCCGTGGTCGTGTTCCTCGCGCTTGCGGCGACGTCGGCGTCGTGGTCGCCCGACCCGAAGCTGACCCTGCTACGCGCAGCTGCGCTCGCACTGACTCTGGCCGCCGGGATCGGCCTTGCCTCGATCGCTGCCGGCCGGCCGGCCTTCGTCGGCGGGATCCTGTGTGCTCTCCTGGCCGGTGCCGCCGCTGTGGCGCTTCTCGGACTTCTGATCCTGTCGCTGTCGCATGACCTCGCCGTCCAGCCGGCGAGCAGCCAGTACCCGGCGCGGTACCGAGGGCTCGGCCAGAACCCGAACACGGTCGCGCTGCTCCTGGCCCTGGCTGTGCCGCTGACCCTCTGGGCGTTCGACCGCAGGCGGACGATCCTCGCCAGGTCGGCGGCGGTCGCCGCGTTCGTCCTCCTCGACGGCTCGATCGTCGCCTCGGGCGCGCGCGGGCCGCTGCTGGCCGGTTTTGTCGGCTCGCTGGTCTACCTCTTCGTGCGAGCGGGATCGACGCGCGCCCGCCTCGTCTCGGTCGCCGCCGCGGTCCTCGTGCTCGCGCTCGACGCCGGGTTGACGCAGATCCCGAAGGCACTGAAGCCCGTTCCGAGCTCGACGACCCAGCGTCCGTCGGCTCCCGCCGCCCCGCAGCCGAACGTCGAGATGCTCCGGCCCTTGAGCGACGAGGTCGGCGCCAAGGGCGGCGCGTCGATCCACCGCTCGCTCTTCGGAACAAGCGGCCGGCTTGGCGCGTGGCGCGGAGCGCTCGGCCAGGCAGCGCACCGCCCGATAGCGGGCTACGGCTTCGGGACCGAGGATCGCGTCTTCGTCGACCGGTACTACGGCTTCGACAGCTCGCTGCCCGAGAACTCGTACATCGGCACGGTCCTCCAGCTCGGCCTGGTCGGCGCGCTCGCCTTTGCGGCGCTGCTCGCGGCGATCGCCGCTGCCGGGGCTCGGGGTCTGCGCCGGGCCATGACTGGACGGCTCGACGCTGCGGCATGCGCCTCGGTTGCCACCGCCGGCCTCGTGCTCGCGGTGACCCAGTCCTACATCACGTCGGTCGGGAACGTCGCAACGGTGACGTTCTGGGTCGCCGCGCTGTTACTGACCGCGAACTCGCGCGTACGTCCACCCGCCGACGGACGCCAGGCCTAGCGCGACGAAGGCGAGGTAGAGGCTCCGGACCGGGATCGCATAGCGCGCCTCGACGTGATGGAGCGCGTTCAAGGCTGTGAACGTCAGCAGGAACAGCGCGAGGGCGCGCGTCGCCCCGTCGCGGCGCAGGCCGAGGGCGATGCCCAGTCCGGCGAGCGCCAGCGCCAGCCAGTCGGCCACCTTGAGCAGCGGCACGAGCCAGGAGGGCTGGATCCAGTCCTCGTGCACCATCCAGAGGAAGTACGCCCGATAGCCGATCTCGCCCAGCACGGTGAGCGGCTCGTGCTGTAGCCGGCTGCGGTAGAGCTTCAACGCGAGCCGGCGCTGCTCGCTCTCGGCCCGAGCCAGATAGCGGGGATGCGCGTTCGGGTCGCGCAAGAGCTCGGCGACCGGGGGCGCGAAACGGTGCACGGAGGCGAAGTCGCGGGCGTACGACGGGTCGTTCTCGACCTGAACCGCGGTCCGGTGCAGGCCTTCTCCGTGGGCGGCGATGAGCAGGTTCCACCCCTCGCCGAAGCTGCTGACCGCGAAGCGACCGGTTGCCGCGTGCGTCCAGGCGAGCCAGGGGGCCAGCAGGACTGCGGCGCAGACGGCCGTCGCCGTTCCCGCGGCGAGCCTGCTCCGCGGCGGTCCCGAACGGACGAGCGCCGCGAGAATTCCGAGCGGGATTGCGAACAGGAACAGCGGCCGCGTCAGCGTCAGGGCTGCCGTCGTCAGGCCGAGAGTGCCCCACCACGCCCAGGAGCGCTCCTGCCAGGCGCGGGAGAAGCAATACGCAGCGACCGCCACGAGGAAGATCGCGAGCACTTCGCTGAGCACCCGCGGGACGTAGTGCTTGGTGAAGGGATCCAGCGCGACGAGGCCGCCCCCGAGCAGGGCGAGACGCTCGTTCCAGATGCGCCGAAGCGTCAGCATCGTGAGCGCCGTCGTGAGCCCGATCAGCAGCCCCTGTACGAACCGCAGCACGTCGAGCGCGGGGCCGAGGTCTCCGTTGCCCGTCGCGGCGATCACGAGCGGATAGCCCGGCGTCCGGTAGGTCTGGCGCTCCAGCGCGTGTTGTGCGGGCTTCGGGATCTGCAGTCCCGTGACGTCGACGGCGCCGAGCGGGGTGGAGTAGCCGCCGTCGAGCACCGCCCGTGCAGGGGCCATGTACGTCTCGGAGTCCCCGAGATATGGGCCGACATACGGGATGTAGACGAGTCCCTGAAGGCCGGCGAGCAGCGAGAGGACGACGACCGCTACGCCGAAGCGAGTGTTACGGAGCACGCTCGAGGAACGGCTCGGCCGCGCCCGGCGCCGCCGCCTCGAAGCCGACGGCGTCCCGCGTCACGTACAGGGGCCGACGCTTGACCTCCTCGTGGATCCGCGCGACGTACAGTCCCATCGTCCCGAGGACGATCAGCTGGACCCCGCCGAGGAAGCTGATCAGCACGACGAGCGACGCCCAGCCCGGGACGATGCCGACGCCTGCGATTCGCAGGATCACCGTCACGATCCCGAACACGAAGGCGCTCAGCGAGACGAGGAATCCGGCCGCGAGCGTCAGGCGCAGCGGGACGTCCGAGAAGCTGATCACACCGTCCACCCCGAGCTTGACGAGACGACCCCAGCTGTACTTCGTCTTCCCGGCGAACCGGTCGGGCCGCCTGTGCACGACGCCCGTCTGGTCGAAGCCCACCCAGGCGAACATCCCGCGGATGTAGCGGTTGTTCTCTCGCAGCGACCGGAAGGCGTCGAGCGCCTTGCGATCGACGAGCCGGAAGTCCCCGGCGTCGACGGGCACGTCGATCGCGGCCAGGCGGCGCAGGAGGCGGTAGGCGAGCTCTCGGGCACGGCGCTTGATCCGCCTGTCTCCCTCGCGCGCCTCCCGCACGGCGTAGACGATCTCGAAGCCCTCGCGCCAGCGGTCGATCAGCTCCGGGACGAGCTCCGGAGGATCCTGGAGGTCGGCGTCCATGATCACCACGGCGTCGCCGGTTGCGCGGTCGGTGCCGGCGGTGATCGCGAGTTGGTGGCCGAAGTTGCGGCTCAGCCGGATCACCTTGACCCGCGGATCCTGCGCGTGGAGGTCGTCCAGGATCCGGAAGCTCTCGTCGGTCGAGCCGTCGTCGACGAAGATCAGCTCCACGTCTCCGTCCAGGCCGTCCGCGGTCGCGGCCAGACGGCGGTAGAGCTCCGCCAGCGTCTCCTGCTCGTTGTGCACCGGCAGGACGAACGAGTAGCGCGGCATGCCGCGATGGTAGGGGCTCAGTCGGAGCGCCGTGCGGCCGTGAGGTGCTGAGCCCCCAGAGGGACGGGCCCGAGCCGGGCCTCCAAGCGCTGCAGGAATGCGGCTCGCCAGGGAAAGAAGAGGATGTAGCGGCGCTCGACGGGTTGGAGGCCCGCCCGGGTGAGCAGAGCGGAGACCTCGCGGGTCGAGAGGAGCTCGACCCCTGCGTCGAACTCGCAGCGGGAGACGACGAGCCGGGTCAGCGGGTTGAGCGGGTTGTGCTCGAAGACCGCGACGATTCCGCCTGGCCGGACGACGCGCGCGAGCTCGGCCGCGAGGGCGGCTCGGTCGGGTGGATCGACGTGGTGGAAGACATTGACCGCAAAGGCAAGGTCGAAGCTCTGGTCGGCAAAGGGGAGCGTCTTCCCGTCATACGTCCGATAGCGCACCGCCGGGGTCGCGGCGGCGGCGCGCTCGAATAACGGGGTGAGCCGTTCGACGACGTGGGTGACGTCGGCGTCGAAGGCCCACGGCGAGTGCGGAGCGACCGTCGCGGAGACCTTGATGGATACATAGTCGACGTCATCGCGGGCCAGGAGATCGTGAGTTCCGGAGAGGCGGCGCGTCGCCTCCCGTTCGCCGAGCACGGC
>JAWVDL010000360.1:0-6378 GCA_033857355.1 Gaiellaceae bacterium
GGGCTGATCTCCAACTCGCTCGGGACGATCAACCCGGTGGAGAAGATCGCCGCCTGGGCCCACGAGCAAGGCGCGGTCATGGTCGTCGACGCCGCGCAGGCCGCGCCGCACAAGGCGATCGACGTGCAGGCGCTCGGCGCCGACTTCCTCGCGATCTCCGCGCACAAGATGTGCGGGCCGAGCGGCGTAGGCGCTCTCTGGGGCAAGGCCGAGCTGCTCGAGGCCATGTCCCCGTTCAACCTGGGCGGCCAGATGATCCGCCAGGTGCGGATGGAGAAGACGACGTGGAACGAGCTGCCGTACAAGTTCGAGGCCGGGACGCCGCCGATGGCCGAGGCGGTCGGCTTCGGAGCCGCGGTCGACTACCTGACCGCGATCGGGCTCGACGCGATCGAGGAGCACGAGCACGAGCTCGCCGCCTACGCGCTCGACCGGCTCGGCGAGCTCGACTGGATCACGACCTACGGCCCGCCCGCAGACCGCCGCGCCGGGATCGTGTCCTTCAACGTCGACGGGATCCACCCGCACGACGTGGCCCAGATCCTCGACTGGGAGGGCATCGCGATTCGCGCCGGCCACCACTGTGCGCAACCGCTGATGGCCAAGCTGGGCGTGGCGGCGACGAACCGCGCGAGCTTCTACCTCTACACCGTCCGCGACGAGATCGACCGGCTCGTGGACGGGCTGCACAAGGTTCGCAAGGTGCTCACATGAGCGAGTTCGACCAGCTCTACCGAGAGGTGATTCTCGACCACTACAAGAACCCGCGGGGGCACGGGGTGATCGAGGGCGCCGACGCCGAGGCCGACGGGCAGAATCCGCTGTGCGGCGACGAGGTGTCGATCTACGTGACGTTCGGCGCCGACGACACGATCGAGGAGGTCAAGTTCTCGGGCCGTGGGTGCGCGATCTCGCAGGCCTCGACCTCGATGCTGATGGAGATGGTCAAGGGCCGAAGCGCGCACGAGGTCGCCACGATGTCGAAGGACGATCTGCTCGAGGAGGTCGGCATCCCGCTGACGCCCATCCGGCTCAAGTGCGCCCTGCTCGGACTCTGGACGCTCAAGGTCGCGCTGCACAAGGGCAAGGGGACGCCGCTGCCCGAGGAAGCCGCGGGTCTCGACGACTTGTCGCTGAACTAAGTGGCCGACATCGACGTCTGCCCGGTCGAGGAGCTCCCGCCCGGCTCGGTCAAGATCGTGATCGCCGGCTCGCTCGCGGTCGGGGTCTACAACCTCGGCGGCGAGTACTACGGGCTCGAGGATCGTTGCTCGCACGACGACGGGCCCCTCTGCGAGGGCGACTTCGAGGCGGAGGACGGCATCGCGATCTGCCCGCGCCACGGCGCGAACATCGACATCCGCACGGGCCGGCCGCTGACGCTTCCGGCGACGGAGCCGGTCGACACCTTCCCCGTGCGGGTCGAGGGCGGCGTCGTCAAGGTCACCATCGCCTGACCCGGACACGGCTGGGGTCAGACCCCTGACATGTCCGGAGAGGCGTAACGATTTCGTTAGCGGCCTTTGCCGTCCTGGACGCGTCCGTATTATGTGCGTACCGCGGAAAGGAGGTGGTCCGGCAGTGACAGATTCCAGTACGGGCAGTGGAGGTACCAGCGGGTAGAGGCGTGTCCCCGGGACCTACGGGGAATCGTCTAGCCAGCGTGGGGGACAACGCGTTCCGCGCCGCCGCCGAGTGATCGGCCGGCAGGAAGCGCCTCTACCGAGAACGACGTTGGTAACCGGGATCGGGGCCGCCTTTGTGCGGCCCCGTTTCTTTGCCCAGACGGAGGGCACATCGCGTCGATGATCGTCTTTGGCGGAGGTGGGGGCTGGCGGCGTGGCCCTGGTGGGTCACGGTTCAAGCTCTACGGTTGCTCGCCCGGATGCCTGCTGGTGTCTTTGGGCCTCTCGGTGTTTCTCACCATCGTCCTGAACCTGTTGATCCGGGCCTTTTAGAACCTTTACGCGACCCTCACGAAGACGGGGCTACGGTGAGCTCGTGACCTCGATCGTCCTGTTCACCGCGGCCGCTCTCCTACTGGGGATCGGCTTCGGATCGGCGCTCTCGCGCTGGCAGCCGGCCTTCCCGGCCCTCTTTCTTGCGGGCGTCGTCGTCTTCCTCGCCTGGAGCGTCGTGGCGGTCTGGAGCACCGACGGGATCGACACCATCACCGCGCTGACCGGCTTCTTCTCGTTGCTCGGCTGGATCGTCGGGATCGCCGGCGGGATCGGCCTCCGCCGCAAGAAGCGCCGCCGCGCGATCGCGACCCGAACCCAGCCCCAGCCCTAGGCCACGCGGCGCAGCTGCTCGTCGAGCGGGACGAGCGGAATTTCGAACGTCGTGACGGCGTCGCTGTTCGAGGCCACGTTGTCCCCGGCCTCCAGCATCTTCAGCAGGTCGCGCGTCAACGGGATGTTCCCAGGGAGCCGCTCGGTCACGAGCGCGTTGGCGCGCATGAAGGCCATCGGAACGTGCAGGCTCGGCCGCCGCACCCCGAGCGCCCGCTTGAGCCGGTCCCACAGCTCGTTCCAGGTCACGACGTCGGGCCCACCGAGCTCGAAGATCCGGTTCGCGGCCTCGGGCTTGTCGACCGCGGCCGAGAAGTACGCGGCGACGTCCTCGACCCAGATCGGCTGGATCCGCTGCTCGCCGCTCCCGGTGATCGGCGTCACGGGCGTCAGCCTCGCGAGCTTCTTGAACGTCGGCAGGATCCCGCCGTCGGCGCCGAAGACGAAGCTTGGCCGGAAGATCACATGCTCGAGTCCCGAGGCTGCGACCGTCTGCTCCATGTCCCATTTCGCGTGGAAGTAGGGGACGAGATCCTTCGTCTCCTCACTCGTCCCGAGCGCGCTCATCAGGACGAACCGGCGCACGCCCGCAGCCTTTGCGGCGTCGACGAGGTCGCGCGTCCCCTGCTCCATGATCCGCTGGAACTGCTCGCGCGGCCCCTGCCTGATCGCAACGAGGTGGACCACCGTCTCGCAGCCCTCGACGGCGCGGCGCAGGCTCTCCGGGCTCGTCATGTCCCCTTCGACGAGCTCGAACCCGAGCGCGGCGAGCTTCGCCCCGCTCTTGGAGTCGCGCACGAGCGCGCGACCCTCCCGCCCGTCGGCGCGGAGGCGCTCCGCGATGTGCCCGCCGACGAAGCCCGTCCCGCCGGTGAGCAGGATGCTCAGGCGCGCTCCCGCGCGAAGTTCTGCCAGTACCTGCTCGGCGTCGGCCCGCGCTGGCCCTGGTACTTCGAGCCGAGCCCGTCGCTGCCGTAGGGGTGCTCGGCCGGCTCGGTGAGCTGGACGAACGAGAGCTGGCCGATCTTCATCTCCGGATAGACGGTGATCGGGAGGTTGGCCACGTTCGCGAGCTCGAGCGTCACATGGCCGTCCCAGCCAGGATCGATGAAGCCGGCGGTGGAGTGGATCAGCAGGCCGAGGCGGCCCAGGGAGCTCTTGCCTTCGAGGCGCGCGACGAGGTCGTCCGGCAGCGTGACCCGCTCGAGCGTGGAGCCGAGCACGAACTCACCCGGGTGCAGCACGAAAGGCGAGTCGTCCTCCACCTCGACGAGCTCGGTCAGATCCTCCTGCTCCTCGCGCACGTCGATGTACGGGTAGCGGTTGTTGTGGAAGACGCGGAAGAACCGGTCGACGCGCACATCGACGCTCGAAGGCTGGATCAGCGACTCGTCGTACGGGTCGATTCCGATCCGGCCTTCCTGCAGGAGTCTCCTGATCGTCCGGTCGGAAAGAACCACGCGTCGATTCTATGTGCGCCGAAACCAGGCTAGGCTCCCTGTGGATAAGTGGAAAACGGCGAGTCCATCCAGGCAGATCTCGAGGAACGGCGCCAGCGCCGCCGCGAGGAGAAGCGCAAGCGGATCCGGCGGCGGCGGATCGTCGCGCTGGCCGTGCTTGCTGCGGTGCTGGCGCTCATCACCCTGACCGGCTTCGTCCTCGCCGGAGGAAGCTCGAAGCATGCGGGCGCGCAGAAAGGGACGACTACCGCCGTCGCCGCCGCGAAGAAGAAGCCGGCCGTGCCGGCGAATCTCCATCCCGTCAAGGTGCCCAAGGAGATCCGAGGCGTCCACGTGACCATGGCCCTCGCGTCGGTGAAGGGGAAGATGAGCGAGTACTACGCACTCCGCCACCAGGGCCTGAACACGATCGAGCTCGATGTCAAGGACGAGAACGGCGAGGTCGGGTTCGTGCCGTCGGCCGTCCCGCTTGCGAAGGCGATCGGCGCCGCCCACGCGTATTACAAGCCGCGTGTCGTCGCCAGGCAGGCTCACCGGCGCGGGCTCTACCTGATCGGGCGCGTCGTCACGTTCGAGGATCCGATCTTGTCGGAGAAGCGGCCGGCGCTCGCGATTCGCACCGCGGACGGCTCGATCTGGCGCAACAACTCGGGCCTCGGCTGGACGAATCCTTACGACCGGCGCGTCTGGAACTACGACGTCTCGCTCGGCGAGGCCGCGGCGCGCGCGGGCTTCGACGAGATCCAGTTCGACTACGTCCGCTTCCCGTCGGACGGCGACATCTCGATCATCCGCTACCCGGGCAAGCACGCGCAGCCGATGGGCTGGACGATTCCGGCCTTCGTGCAGTACGCGGGCAAGCGGCTTCACCCGCTGGGCGTCCGCGTCTCGGTGGACATGTTCGGGCTGGCCGCGTCCCATGACCTCGGGATCGGGCAGTTCCCGAGCCGGATCGGACGCTACGTCGATGCGGTCTACCCGATGGTCTACCCATCCCACTACAACCCAGGGGAGTACAACCTGACCGACCCGAACGCCGTGCCGGGCACGACGGTCGCCTACTCGCTGGCGGACTACAAGAAGGCGCTGCTCGGGCGCAAGGCCGAGATCGTCCCGTGGCTGCAGGACTTCTCGCTCGGACGCACGTACACGCTTTCGGACGTCCGCGACCAGATCGCGGCGGCCCGCCAGGCGAGCGCGCGCGGGTTCATGCTCTGGAACGCAGAGGGCGTCTACAGCGACGGCGCGCTCGCGGCTTCCTCGACCGGATAGCGGACGCGGCGCACGGGCCGGAGTCTGCCCGAGGGAGGTTCCTGCAAGTTCGTTATGCAGTCATGCAGCTGCTGTATCGTCATCCGCATGGCTACCACCAAGACGATCGAGCTCAAGACGGCCGTTCCCGGGCCGCGTTCGCAGCAGATTCTCGAGCGGAAGGCGCGCGTGATCGCCGAGCCGCTTTCCATCACCTTCCCGCTCGTGATAGCCGAGGGCCGCGGCGCGACCCTCACTGACGTCGACGGCAACACGTTCATCGACTTCACCGGCGGAGTCGGCTGCCTCAACGTCGGCCACTCGAACCCGCGCGTCGTCCAGGCGGCGCAGGAGCAGCTCGAGCGCTTCAGCCACACCGACTTCACGATCGTCCCCTACGAGGTCTACGTCACGCTCGCCGAGCGCCTGCTGGAGCTGGCGCCGTTCCGCGGCCCAGCCAAGGCGGCGTTCTTCAATGCGGGCACCGAGGCCGTCTAGAACGCGATCAAGTTCGCGCGCTCGTACACGAAGCGCCCGGCCGTCATCTGCTTCGAGGGCGCGTTTCACGGACGCACGCTGCTCTCGATGTCCATGACCTCGAAGACCCATCCCTACAAGGCCGGGCTCGGCCCGTTCTCGCCGGAGGTCTACCGCGTCCCGTTTGCGAACGACTACCGCGGCCCCGACGCGCGCACGGCGCTCGACGCGCTCGAGCGCGCGCTCGTGACGACGGTGGCCGCCGAGTCGGTCGCGGCGATCGTGATCGAGCCGGTGCAGGGCGAGGGCGGCTTCGTGGTCGCCCCGCGCGAGTTCATGGAGGGCGTGCGCCGCCTCTGCGACGAGCACGGCATCGTCCTCGTCGTCGACGAGGTGCAGACGGGCTTCGGGCGGACCGGCACGATGTTCGCGATCGAGCAGTACGACGTGGAGCCCGACCTGATCACGATCGCGAAATCGATCGCGGGCGGCCTCCCCTTGTCGGGCGTGCTCGGCAAGGCCGAGATCATGGACGCGCCGGCCGACTCGGCGATCGGCGGCACCTACGTCGGAAATCCCGTCGCCCAGGCAGCCGCGCTGGCCGTGCTCGACGCGTTCGAGGAGGACGGCCTCGTGGAGCGCGCGGGACAGCTCGGAGAGGCGATGCGCTCGCGCATGGAGACCTGGCAGGAGCGCTGGCCTCGCATCGGCGACGTGCGGGGGCTCGGCGCGATGCTGGCGATCGAGCTCGTCCGCGATCCCACGACGAAGGAGCCGGACGCCGAGACGGCGAGCGCGATCGTCGACGCCGCGTTCGAGCGTGGGCTCCTGCTGATGAAGTCCGGGATCTACTCCAACTGCATCCGAGTGCTGACGCCGCTGACCCTCACCGACGCCGA
>JAWVDL010000361.1:0-3076 GCA_033857355.1 Gaiellaceae bacterium
CCGGGGGGGGGCGCCCCCCCGGCCCCCCGACTCGAGTCGTTCGTCTGGCTAGCGGCGTCCTCGGTCACGGCCGCCGCCGCGTCCGCGATCGCCATCCCGGCGCGGCCGGTCCTCCTCAGGCGGACGCGGCGGTGCGTCCTTCGCCCGCTCGATCAGCTCTTCCGGGCTGACCATGTTCCCGTTCTCGTGCTTGTTCACGAGCTTGAGGCCGATCCGTCCGCGGGCCTTGTCGACCTCCTGGACGACCACGTCGACCACGTCGCCGCGCGTCATCACGTCCTCGATGTGCGCAACGCGTCCCGGCCCCACGTTCGAGACGTGGAGCAGACCGTCGGTGCCCTTCTTGAGCTCGACGAAGGCTCCGAACTGGGTCGTCTTGACGACCTTGCCGGTGTACTCGTCGCCGACCTCGGGCTCCTTGGTCAGGCCCTTGATCGCGTTGATCGCTTCCTCGGCCTTGAGGGCGTCGGTGGCGTAGATGAGGATCGTGCCGTCCTCCTCGATGTCGATCTGGACGTCGTAGTCGGCCTCGAGCGAGCGGATCGTCTCGCCGCCTTTGCCAATCACCATCCCGATCTTCTCCTGGTCGATCTTCACCGTCGAGATCCGCGGCGCGCGCTCGGAGAGCTCCGTCCGCGGCTCGGGGATCGCCTCGAGCATCTTGTCGAGGATGGCTTCGCGCGCCCGCTTCGCCTGCTCGAGCGCGCCGCTCATGATCTCCTGCGTGACGCCGGTGATCTTGATGTCCATCTGCAGCGCGGTGATGCCTTCCCGCGTGCCGGCCACCTTGAAGTCCATGTCACCGAGGTGATCCTCGGCGCCCTGGATGTCGGTGAGGATGACGTAGTCGTCGCCCTCCTTGACCAGGCCCATCGCAATTCCTGAGACCGGCGACTTGATCGGTACGCCGGCGTCCATCAACGCGAGTGTGGAGCCGCAGACCGAGCCCATCGACGACGAGCCGTTCGACTCGAGCGTCTCGGAGACGATCCGAATCGTGTACGGGAAGTCCTCCGCGGGCGGGATCATCGCCTCGAGCGCCCGCTGTGCGAGGGCACCGTGGCCGATGTCGCGCCGCTTCGGACCGCGCATGAAGCCGGTCTCTCCCACCGAGTAGGGCGGGAAGTTGTAGTGGTGCATGTACCGGCGGTCGGTCTCGAGCGAGAGGTCGTCGATCCGCTGCCCCTCCTTCGCCGTTCCGAGTGTCAGCAGCGACAGGATCTGCGTCTGACCTCGCGTGAAGAGGCCTGACCCGTGTGTGCGGGCAGCGACGCCGACCTCACAGGTGATGGGACGGATCTCCTCCGGCCCACGGCCGTCGGGACGATGCTTGTCGACCGCGATCTTCCGGCGGACGAGCTCCTTGTAGATGGCCTCGGCCGACTTCTTCACGTAGCTCTTCGTCAGCGAGTCCTTGACCGGAGCGCCTTCGCCCTCGGCAGCCTGACCGACCGGGAACGGCAGCTGGACGCTGTCGACGATCCGATCGAAGAGCAGGTGCCGCTTAGCCGACTTGAGCTCCTTCGAGTCCTGCTCGGCGTCTGTCAGAGCGCGCAGATCGGACTCGAACTGCTCGCGAACCGGTCCGAGCACGGCTGCCATACGGGCCGTGTCGAGGATCGAGGCGAGGCTCTGCTTCATCTGCAGCTGCCGCGTCACGTCGTCCTCGGTCGAGTCCATCGACAGCTCCGGGAGCAGCTCGTCGACGAGCGTCTCGGCAGCCCGGAGGCCCTCCGAGGCGATTCGGTCGCGAATCGTCTGCCCGTGCTGCGACTCGAGCTCCTCGGTCACCGAGGGATCGAGCCACTTGGGCTTGCCGGCCTGCTCGCGCAGATCCTCCTGCGCCTGGCAGAGCTTCTTGATCTCCTCGTGCGCGAGCGCGAGCGCCTCGAGCAACGTCTCCTCGGGTACCTCGCTGGCACCCGCCTCGACCATCGTCAAGCCTTCGCTCGTGCCGACGACGATCAGGTCCATCGTCGACTCGTCTTCGATCTCCTGAAGCGTCGGGTTGATCGTCAGCTCGCCGTCGATCAGGCCCACCCGCACCGCGCCGATCGGCCCGAAGAACGGCAGGGACGAGATCGTCAGCGCCGCCGACACACCGTTGATGCACAGGATGTCGTGCGGGACGACCATGTCCGCCGAGAGCACCGTGCCGATGCACTGCACCTCGTTGCGGAAGCCCTTCGGCCAGAGCGGCCGGATCGGGCGGTCGATCATTCGCGCCGTCAGGATCGCGCGCTCGGTCGGTCGGCCCTCGCGCTTGAAGAAGCCGCCGGGAATCTTCCCGGCTGCGTACATGCGCTCCTCGACGTCGACGGTGAGCGGGAAGAAGTCCGCGCCTTCGCGCGCCTCCGTGCGCCCCTGCGCCGTCGCCAGGACCATCGTGTCGCCGGAGCGCACGAGCACGGCACCGTCGGCCTGCTTCGCGAGCTTCCCGGTCTCGAATGTGATCTCGCTTTCGCCGACCGTCACCGAGACGGTCGAGAAGCGGTCTGTGGCAATCGCCATATGTTCCTCCACGTTGCTTCGTGGAAGGTGGAGGTTTGAATGAGCTCCCAACTCCCCTGGGGGCCAGGAGCTCACTCAAACTTCCACCCTCCTACTGGTGCCCGGACCAGGTGGTCCGGGATGAATCGTTGTTTACCGCCTGAGGCCGAGCTCCTTGATCAGGTTGCGGTAGCGCTCGACGTCCGTTCGCTGCAGATAGTTCAAGAACCGGCGCCGCCGCCCGACGAGCTTCAGCAGCCCCCGCCGGGAATGGTGGTCGTGCTTGTGCGTGCGGAGGTGCTCGGTGAGCTGGTTGATCCGCTCCGTGAGCATCGCCACCTGCACGTCGGTCGAGCCGGTGTCTGTCTCGCTCGCCCCGTGTTTGCGCACGAGCTCGAGCTTCGCTTCCTTGGTGAGTGTCAAAAGGCCTCCTGGATCGTCGTCCCCGCGATCCCAGCACGCCGCGAGGAAGTACGCGCACGGCCGAGGTTGCGGTCGCCCGTAGGGTAGCAACGATGCTTCCAGCAGGGGTTGCGGCAGGCCACCCGGCAACCGTCGAGGCGGGGATTGCCGTGCTCGAGGCCGG
>JAWVDL010000362.1:0-4025 GCA_033857355.1 Gaiellaceae bacterium
CTCCCGCGAGCGCGTATGCGGCGGCCGCGGCAACCAGCACCACCGGCACGCGTCCGGGCCAGGCCTCGAGCACGCCGAGCACCGCGAAGGGAACGACCACCGAGAAGTACTGCGCGTACGTGGGCGACGGCGCGAGGCAGCCGAGCGCGAGCAGCAGGGCGATCCAGAGCGCGAGGGGCAGACGCCGCAGGAGCACGGCGGCGCTCACCGCAGCGACGAGCAACAGGGCGACCTGGAGCCCGGCGAGATGATCCGCCTTCCCCAAACCCACCAGGTTCTCGATCGTGCGCGCTTTCTGGGCCAGCTCGTGGCCGAGGCCGCCGGAGTCCTTGGCCAGGTGGTAGCCGAGGTTGTCGAACACGAACTGACGCGGCGCGAGCGCGAAGACGACGATCGAAGGGAGGAGCCCCGCGAGGAAGCCGCCCGCAAATGGAGCGATCCGGTCCCGCGTCGCGACCGCGAGCGCAGGCACCGCGGCGAGGAAGACCAGCCGGACGTCGACAGCGAGCGCCGCCAGCACTCCCGCTGCGAAGACCGCCCGCGCCGAGCGCGCACGGCCGTCCAACAGCACGAACGCGCCGAGCAGGAGCAGTGTCGCGAGGGCGAACGTCTTGACGACCACGAAGAAGCCGAAGACGAGCGCCGACGAGGCGTAGAGCACCAGCCCGAGGAGCGCGGCCCGGCGACCGTGCCTGCGCGCCACGTGCAGGTAGAGGAGCGCGCCCACCGCGCACGCGAGCAGTGCCGAGAGCACGCGCAGCGCGTACCACGACTCGCCGGTGATGCCGATCCAGGCGCCGTAGACGTACGGCAGGAGCGGCGTCTGCTCGTAGAAGAAGTCTCGGTACGGGACGTTTCCGTGCAACGCGAGCCGGGACGCGTACGCGTAGACGCCCTCGTCGCCGTCGACGAAGCGGACGAGCGACAGCGGAACGAAGACGAGCGCAGGGGCGACGAGGGCAGCCGCGTCCACCCACGCGAGACGCGGTCTCACGGTTGCCTCCTAGGAGACGGCGGTCTCGCCGGGCCTCGGCTCGTCGAGCCCTGTCTCGGGCGGCCCGACGGGAACCGGAGCGAGCGGCCTGAGGTAGAGGTACTCGTACGCGAGCCCGGCCACGACGGCTCCGAGGATCGGCCCGGCATACCAGACCCACGCGTCAGACCACACGCTCTGCACGAGCTGCGGCCCGAACGCGCGAGCGGGGTTCATGGCGGCTCCGCTCACGCGACCGCCCGCCAGGATGTCCATCGTGATCGTCAGCCCGATTGCGAGCCCCGCGATCGACTTGAACGTCCCGCGCGCGTCCGCGGCGGTCGCGAAGACGACCCAGACGAGGAAGAAGGTCAGGATCGCCTCCATCGCGAGCGCGCCACCGCTGCCGACGACGCTCGCGACGGCCGGTGCGCCGAGCTTCGCGCGGTCGACGACGCTCCCCGGGAAGATCACCTTGACCAGCAGTGCGCCCACCGTGGCGGCCGCGAACTGCGCCACCCAGTAGACCGCGGCGAGCAGCGGCGCCATCCGGCGCGTAACCAGGAACGCCAGCGTGATTGCCGGATTGAAATGCCCACCCGAGATGTGTCCGACGGCCGAGACCATCACGGCGATCGCAAGGCCGTGAGCAAGCGCTACACCGGTCACGTCACCGACCGTGATGATGGACGAGACGCCCACGAACACGAGCGTGAACGTGCCGACGAACTCGGCGACCGCGCGGCGCAGAACGTCCCCTTCCACGCGTGCGACTCTAACCCACGAGTGTCCGAAAAGCCTTCTGGTACGTTGGACTCACGTGGCCGCCCCCGACGTCCTTCACGAGGTCCAGTGCCCGCACTGCCGGAAGACGTTCACCGCCGAGGTGATTCCGGGCGCAGCAGAGCGGTACCGCGGCTTCAAGTGTCCGCATTGCAGGCTGTTCGTTCCCGCCGAGCGCGCCGTCAACGGTGACGATTCGGCTGCGGCCTCGGACGCTGCTTAGCACTTTCAAGCCATAACGCGTTCCTGCCGATACGCAGGGCGTGGCACTCGACCTTGCCGCGCGGGAGGCCGCGCGCCCACAGGAGCTGGCACTCCTTCGACTCGCGGCCGTGCCTGCGCGCTTCGTGCTCGCCGGCATCGTCGCCACCAGTCTGTGCGTCCGCTTCCTGCTCGCGCTCGCGCACGCGACCCCGCTCTACCTGCCGGACGAGTACATCTACTCGTCGCTGGCCCGCGGGATCGCCGAGACCGGACGTCCGGTCATCCGTGGCAGCTCGCCGCACTTTCCGGCCCTCCTCGAGCCCATCCTCGCCTCCCCGTTCTGGATCTTCGGCGACCCTGAGCTCGCGTATCGCCTGACCCAGGGACTCCATGCGCTGGCCATGTCGCTTGCGGCGGTGCCCGTGTATCTCCTCTGCCGCCGCCTCGGGCTCGGGAAATGGTTCGCGCTCGGCGCCGGGCTCTTCACGGTCGTGTCGCCCGATCTCTTCTACGTCTCCTTCGTGCTGGCCGAGCCGATCGCGTACCCGCTCGCGCTGGCAGCGATCTACCTGGCGGTTCGCGTTCTCGACGAGCCGACGCGGCGGACGCAGGTTGCGCTCGTGGCGGCCTGCGGACTGGCCACGTTCGCGCGGATCCAGTACGTCGTCCTTCCGGGCGCGTTCGTGCTCGCTGCGCTCGTGGTCGAGCGGGGGGACGTTCGGCGGATCGTGTCGCGGCTCCGGGTCTCACTCGGGTTGCTCGCGGCGCCGGCGCTCCTCGCGCTCGGTCTCGGGCCGGGCCGTGTGCTCGGCTACTACTCGGGGATCTCACGGCTCCAGACCGATCCCGGACGGATCGCGCACTGGCTCGCCACCGACTCGATGCTGCTCGCCTACGCGAGCGGTTGCGTGCTCGTGCCGGGCGCGCTCGTGGGGCTCGCGTTCGCGCTCGTGCGTCCTGCCGCCCCTGTGGAGCGTGCGTTTGCGGCTGTCGCCGCGGCCGTCGGGGCCGGGCTGCTCGCCGAGACGGCGCTCTACGCCTCGAACGCGCAGAACCTTGCGCACTTCCAGGAGCGCTATCTGCTCTGCGTTATCCCGCTTGCGGCACCGCTCTTCGGCCTGTACGTCAAGCGCGGCGCTCCGGCGCGTGGTGCGGTGGCGCTCCTCGCCGTGGCACTCGTGGCGATCTCGGCCCGGTTCCCGCTTTCCGGCTACACCGATTCGACCGGCCGTCAGGATTCCCCGTTCCTGCTCGGCGTGTCCAAGCTCGAGACGGCGATCGGAACGGCGAACGGCTCGCTCGTCGTCGCGGGCCTGATTGCCGGGCTCGCGCTCGCGGCAGCGGCTCTCGCCTTCCGGCCGCGCATGGCTGGCCTCGCGGCGATCGGGCTCTCGGTGGCGTTCCTCGGGACTGTCGACGCGGGCGCCTTCTCGCTCGACCGGGAGGTCGCGCGCCACGCTCGCGGCACGTATCTGCCAGCCGACCCGAGCTGGGTCGACCATTCGGGTCTCGATGACGTCACCGTGATCCAGACGCCGGGCGCGCCCCGGCCGCTCGCGCTCGAGCAGCTGTTCTGGAACAAGAGCATCACGCAGCTCGTCCGGCTGCGGCGCACGGAGGCGCTCGACGCCTTTGCCGAGCCGCGCGCGCTGATCGGCCGCGACGGCACCCTGCTCGTACGCGGCGTGCCCCTGGATCGTCCTCTGCTCGTGACCCGGTTCGCAGTCGTGACGCAGTTCGCGAACGCGGTGCGCGTGGCGCGCACGCCGGTGTTCGATCTCTGGCGGCCGGTCGGCGTGCCACGTCTCTCCCTCTTCGCCGGCGGACGCTTCTACGACGGCTGGCTCGCATCCTCCGGCTACGTGCGGCTGTGGCCGGACGCGAGCGGAAGGGTGCGCGGGAC
The DNA here is from genome assembly GCA_033857355.1 of Gaiellaceae bacterium. Lineage (GTDB taxonomy): Bacteria > Actinomycetota > Thermoleophilia > Gaiellales > Gaiellaceae > UBA5186. The sequence goes on from JAWVDL010000362.1 coordinate 3,864, forward strand.
GCTGCGGCTCCCCCTGGCTCTGCCGCGTCGCGTGAAGGCCACGCGGATTCGCTTCACGGCGCCGGGCGTCGACCGCGTCCTCGTGCTCCGGCCGGGCCGGACTACGACTGTTCGCTTCGCCGTCTCGGCGCGCCAACCGTGGACGCTCAGGTTCAAGGCGCT
>JAWVDL010000363.1:0-8943 GCA_033857355.1 Gaiellaceae bacterium
CGGCGACCACCTCGCCGCGCTCGAGCGGCTGAAGACGAAGCTCGGCGCGGAAGGGCTGTTCGCGGCAGATCGCAAGCGCCCGCTGCCCCTCGTGCCACGCCGGATCGGGATCGTGACCGGGAACGACGCCGCTGCGAAGCGCGACCTGCTCACGACGATCGCGACGCGGTTCCCTCCGGCCCGGATCGTGGTCGCCGAGACGTACGTCCAAGGGCCACGGGCGGCGGGCGCGGTCATCGAGGCGCTTCGGGCACTCTGCGGCGTTCCCGAGCTGGACGTGATCGTCGTGGCCCGCGGCGGTGGGAGCTTCGAGGATCTGCTCCCGTTCAGCGACGAGCGGCTGGTGCGCGCGATCGCGGCGTGCACGTTGCCCGTCGTCTCGGCGGTCGGGCACGAGCAGGACACGCCACTCTGCGATCTGGCTGCCGACGCGCGCGCTTCGACTCCGACTGCGGCGGCGAAGCTCGTCGTGCCCGACCGCGAAGAGCTCGCCGAGCGGCTCGCAGGCGTTCGCGGAAGACTCGCACGCTCGGTCGTGGGCGGCGTCGAGCGGCGTCGCGACCGGATCGACCAGGTTCACGGCCGGCTGCGGCGGGCACCGGCGCTGGCGGTCGAGCGCAAGCGCGGGAGGCTGGAGCACGCGGCCGGGCGGCTGCGCGCGCTCTCGCCGCGGGCGACGCTCGAGCGCGGCTACGCGATCGTCCGCGAGGGCTCGGCCATCGTGCGGACGCCGCCCCAGGCAGGCGCGCGCGTCGACGTCGAGCTCGCCGACGGCGCTTTCGGAGCGCGGGTCGAATGAGCGCCGAGCCCGCGAGCTTCGAGGACGCGCAGCGCGAGCTCGAGCAGATCGTCGAGCGCCTGGAGCGCGGGCAGGCGCCCCTCGACGAGGCCGTGGCGCTCTGGGAGCGCGGCGAAGAGCTCTACCGTTTCTGCCTCGGCAAGCTCGACGCGGCCCAGGGGAAGGTCGAAGAGCTCTCGAAGCTGACTGAGAGTTAGCGGCGGCGCTCGACGCCGCTGACCGAATCGCGGCCGCGATCGACTGTCGCCGTGTCCGTCCCGGGGCCGCCGACGACGCGATCCGGGCGTCCGTCACGCGCCAGCAGAACGTCGTTGCCTGCCTCGCCATTGAGAAGATCCTTGCCAGGCCCGCCGGTGATCTTGTCGTTCCCGTCCCCGCCCGACAGAAGGTCGTTCCCGCCGCCGCCGAGGATCGTGTCGTTGCCGCCAAGGCCGCAGATGCGCTCGGCGCCCGGTCCGCCGACGAGACGATCGTTGCCCGGCGTGCCGATCAGAGTCGCCCGGCCGACCGGCCTCCCGAGGCATGTTGGGACCGGTGGGAGCGCCACGGTGGTGGATACCGCGGCAAGGTTATTTCCCGGAGTCGAGTCCGTTGACGTGCTCGTGACCCGAGCCGCGAGACTGAACAGGTTCACGAGATTGTTCGAGAGCAGACCGCTGGGCGCGTCGACGGCGAAGGTCACAGTTACGGTCGTGGACGCCCCCGTGGCGAGGGTTCCAAGCGCGCAGCCGACGTCGCCCTTTCCGCCGCTCGGAACGGTGCACGTGCCCTGGCCGGCCGTGGCTCCGGTCGCGACGGCCCCTCCGGCGGCGGTTGCGAGCAGGCGCGGGACCTCGACGGCCAGCGAGACGTTTTCGGCCGGAGCGGGACCGGCGTTCGCAACCGTCGCGGTGTACGTGAGCTGGCCGCCGGGCGCGACGGGATCGGGCGTGTCGACGACCGTGATCGAGAGATCGCTCGAAGGCAGCGTGCAGACCCGGCCGAGCGCTTGCTCGGCACCGAACAACGCTTGCAGTCGGTAGTAGCTGAGCTCAGGCCCCGGCGCGTCGAGGAACGACCCGGTGTACAACGCCAGCCAGAGGAAGAGGTCATGCTGGATCGCCCAGGCGCCGCCCTCCCGGTACGTCGCGTCATTCGGGCCGCAGGTGTGCACAGGGCCCTCGCTGTGCCGCGCTTCGTGCGTGATCACGCCAACCAGCCCACTGAGCCCCGAGCCGAATTGCGGGTCCGCCCAGCGCACGGTGGAGAGCGCGGAGAGGTTCTGCAGCTGGACGTTGATGACGCGCGGCGGATCGCAGCAGAAGCTCGTGGAGATGTCCCCGCGGAATCGGATCCCGTCGATCGCGTGGTTCAGCCAGGCGTAGAGCGAGAGCGACGTCCAGGGCAGCGGCCGCGTGAACTGGAGCTGCCGCATTACCCGAAGAGCCTGGAACGCGCGTTCCTTGGCCCTGGTGAGATCGGCTGATCCCGCGGCGGCGGTGCAGACGAGCGTTCCACCGGTCGGGTCGGATTCGAACGAGAGGTCGAGGTCGGCCGAGATCGCCGCGACGTCCGCCGCACTGGGGCAAGTCGCGATCAGTGGATCCACGGTGGCGGGGCTCTGGCCGTTCGCCATGCCCGGCCCGAGCCCGCAGGCGACGATGGCCGCGAGCGCGAAGACCCCTGAGACGCGGCGCATGGGCACAGCTTACGGCGCGGCCAGGCGAACGCCTAGCTCGCGGAGGTCCTCCGGCGCGCGAGCCGGGTCTCCGCTCAGCGTCACCGTCTCGGCGCCTGGGATCGCGACGTCCACGCGCCCGCCGAAGACGACACAGGGCACGCCTGCGACCCCGCATCGGCGAACGACTGCCCCCGGCGCCTTCCCGCGCAGCGTCGTCGCATCGACGGCGCCTTCGCCGGTCACGACGAGGTCGTAGCCGGCCGGGTCGAACCCGACCGCCGAGAGGACGAACTCCGCTCCGGAGACGAGGTCGGCTCCCAGCGCGGCGAGCGCGGCCCCGAGGCCGCCCGCGGCGCCTGCGCCGGGCAGCAATGCGAACGGCGCGAGCTCCTGGTCCGCGCGCAGCCGCCGCTCGAGCTCGCGCGCCTGCTCCGGGCTCGCGCCTTTCTGCGCGGCGAAGACCCTGGCAGCATCGACGAGCGGGACGTCGACGTCGCAGAGGACACGGGTCGGCGCAGGGAGCGCCTCGAGCACGGCACGCAGTCCGCGACCGCCGTCCACGTTCGCCGTCCCGCCGAGCCCGACGAGCAGCGCCGGCGGTGCGCCGACCGCGCGGATCAACAGTCCGAGCCCTTCGCTCGACGCCGCGACCGGATCGAGCCGCTCCGGGTCGAGCGGAATCGCCTGGGCCGACTCGACCGCGGCCGTTCCGTCCGGTAACGCAAGCCAGCGCGCCTTACGCGGCCGGCCGAAGGCGTCCACGACCTCGGCCTCACGCCAGTGTCCGCCGAGGGCGGCGTACAGCACCGCGAGCGTTCCGTCGCCGCCGTCCGCGACCGGCAGCTCGGTCGCCTCGCCGCCGGCGGCGCGAACGCCCGTCGCCAGCGCCGCCGCCGCGTCGATCGCTCCGAGCACTCCCTTGAGCGACGCCGGAGCGACGAGGACGTCCACTTAGCGGACGTGCTCGCGCTGGATGACCGCCCGGGCCTCCGAGGCCTCCTCGTCCTCCGGAACCTCGGCCTGCGAGGCGTCGGGCATCACGCGAACCATTCCCACGGAGAGACCCTCGCGCGCGAGGAAGAGCAGTCCGACGCCGATGCCGACGGAGGCTTCGATCGCCTGCAGGCCGAACCCGAAGGCGACCCCGTGCGCGTAGGCGATGCCGTACCGCGTCAGCGGGAGCGCGATCGCAAACTGGAGAAGCCCCACGTTTCCGGGCCACAGAGGGAAGACCGTCGCCACGTTCATCAACAGCAGCACCAGTCCGGCAGCGGGCAGGCCGAGGTTGATGTGGAACGCGCGCATGGCCGCCCACACCGCGAGCAGCTGGCAGATCCACCCACTCGTCTGGAACACGATCGCGACCACCGTCGGCAGCGGCGCGCGCATCACGGCGAGCCCTTCGCGGCCCATCGCGAGCAACCGCCGGACCACGCCGAGCTCGTCCAGCGTCGCGCGGTGGCGGAGGCGCGCAGTCGCAAGCGCGAAGGCGAACAGCGCGACGCCGATCCCCACGAAGACCTCCAGGCTCGTGATCGCCCAGGCCGGGATCTTGGCCGTGAGCACGACGTAGACGATCAGGAAGATCACCGGGATCACGTCGAACACGCGGTGCGCGAAGACCGTGCCGACGAGGGTCGCCCACGCGCCGCGCTTGGGCGGAAGCCTGCGATTCAGCACGGCGACGCGGGCGAGCTCGCCGATCCGTCCCGGGAGGAGCGCGTTCGCGAACAGGCCGACCGAGAAGGCGGAGAACACGAGCGGAAAGCGCGGCCGCGGCGCGGGAATCGCCTGCCGGATCACGGTCTGCCACGCGAGGGAGCGCGCCAGCACGGAGACGAGGTTGAGCCCGACCGCCGCGATCACCCAGCGCCAACGGACGATGGTGAACGCGTCCCCCACCTGGTGCCAGCTCGGGCCGCGCCACCAGAACAGCCCGACGACGAGGGCCGCGAACGGCAGCATGAGCGCGAACCGCACCCAGGGGCGGTCGGGGATTGCGAGCTTCACGCGGCGAGCCGTTCGTAGATCGCGGCGAGCCGGCGTCCGATGTCGTCCCACGAGTAGCGCTCCACCGCGAGCTCCCGTGCGGCCGCGCCGAGCCTGACCCGCCGCTCCTCGTCCTCCAGCAGGTCGACGACGGCGTCCGTCAGTCCCTCGAGGTCGCCGGGCGGAAACAGCACCGCGCTCTCAGGCGTCGCCACGGCGCGGTAGCCGGGAATGTCCGACGCGACGGCCGGGGTGGCGCACGCGAACGCGCGCGTCAGGACCATCCCGAAGCTCTCGCCGCCGAGCGACGGCGCGACGAGCGCCTTCGCGGCGAGCAGCTCGGCGGTCAGCTCGTCCTGCGTGAGGAAGCCGAGCACGTCGATTCCCTCCTCCGCAACGCGCTGGCGGCTCATGAGCAACCGCACCGCGAGCGGGTCGGCCCCGGCCACGCGAAGCGTTGCGCCCGTCCGCCGGCGGATCTCCGGCCACGCGCGGAGCAGGACGTGCAACCCTTTCCGCTGCTCCTGGCGGCCGGCGAAGAGGATCCGCTGCTCGCGCCCGCCCGGCTCGGCCTCGGGGGGGATCAGGACGCCGTTCGGGATCACCTCGTACTCCCCGGGGACCCAGCGCTCGGCGGTCTCGCGCGCCTGCTCGGAGACCGCGATCCGGTGGTCGATCCGCTCGCCGAGGAATCCCCAGACCGGTTGCGCGAGCTTCATCCAGCTCAGGTCGCCGCTCGCGTGGTGCGTCGCGACCATCGGGCTTTTGGCGAGCGCGAGCGTGGCGATGCACGGGATCGGCGTCATGGGCTCGTGCAGGTGGACGACGTCGAAGCGCTCGCGTTCGAGGACGGCTTTGATCCGGAACAAGGAGCGCGGGCTGAGGATGATGTTCGGGAGCGTCCCGTTGGCCGGGACGATCACCGACCGGCCGATCGGGATCACGTCGTCCGGTGGATTTCCGTGCCGGCCGACCCGCGGATGCAGAACTCGCGTGAACTGTCCCGGCGGGTCGTTGCCCATAATCGTGCGCGTCTCGATTCCGAGCTTGCGCAGCGCCTCCGCCTGCAGCTCCGCGTGCTCGACGACCGCGCCCCAGAAGGACCACGAGTACGGCACGACGATCCCCACCTTCATGGCCGGGAGACTAGGGCCAGGAACCGGCTGACGTCACGCCGCGTGCGCAGCACATGGACGTGCTTCCCGGCGCCCAGACGGCGAATCCGCTCGTCGATCGTGGGTCTCCGTGTGCGGCGATAGCGCCAGATGTACGCGACGAACTCGAGCTGACGGCGCGTGCTCGCGGGGTCGCGGCGGCGGCGCCGCAGGACGCGCCAGATGCAGAGAATCGGCGGCGGGTCGAGAACCACGATCGTGTCTGCGGCCCCGAGGCGGATCTCCATCGTTCCGCCGTAGTTCCCGTCGAGGATCCAGCGCTCGCCCTGCACGAGCCGGCGATTCAGCGCCTCCCATTCGTCCCGGTCCGGCTCGACCCATCCGGGCTTCCAGAACAGGTCGTCGAGGTGGACGACCGGCAGGTCGAGCCGCCGGCCGAGCTCGCGCGCCAGCCTCGACTTGCCGGCCCCGCCCGGGCCGATGATCGCCACTCGCTGCATCGCCGGACCGTAGCGGGCTAGGCTCGCGGCGATGGTCGAGGAAGCCCGGCTCGAAGACACAGGCGCGGGCCTTGCGCCCGCGAGCGACGGCTGGTTCGTCGTCAACGTCGCCGACGCGGCCTGGTTGACGAACGAGGCGTTCGGTGCGGCCTGCATCTTCGAGAGCGACGCCACCGGCTTCGACGTCGGCTTCACGTTGGGAGTCGTCTGGCCCGGAAGGCCGAGCGCTCTCTATCACCGGGAGTCGAACCAGGAGGACTTCCTCGTGCTCTCGGGCGAGTGCCTACTGCTCGTCGAGGGCGAGGAGCGCCCGCTCAAGGCGTGGGACTTCGTGCACTGTCCGCCCGAGACCGAGCACATCTTCGTCGGCACCGGCCACGGGCCGTGTGTGATCTTCATGACGGGCTCGAGGGCGAACGAGCACCGGGTCGTGTACCCACGCTCGGAGCTCGCCCTGCGTCACGGGGCCGGCGTGGAGACCGAGGCGCACTCGGGCGCCGAGGCGTACGTCCCGTTCCCGAAGTGGAAGCCGGAACGGCCGGACTTCAACGGCTTGCCGTGGGCCGAGCCGAGCTAGCGCAGCAGTTCTCGTAGCGACACGTCGTCGCGGATCGGATCGAAGTCGGAGTCGGCCCGCGCGTCGGCGCGCCAGCTCGGATCCGCCTCGATCGCGGCGCCCAGGTGCGCGACCGCCGCCTCCCGCTGCCCGGACAGGCTCTCGAAGCACGCGAGCTGGTAGAGCAGGACGCCTGACGGTTCGGACGCACGCGCGAGGCCGCGCCGCATCAGCTCGATCCCACCGGCGAAGTCCTTGCGCTCGTAGAACGCCATGGCCTCGCTCGCGACGCGCCAGCCGGTGTGGATGCCGAGCAGGCGCCGCAGCTCCTCGATCGGCTCGGGGTGGTCGTCCACGCGCAGGTCCACGACCCGGTCGATCCCCTCGGGGCTTCCTGCAGCGTTCCCGGCCCGCTCGACGATGATCGCCGCCGACTGGCGCCCACGCCGGTCGCCGCCCGCCGCCTCGGCGGCCTCGAGCGAGGCCATCAAACGCTCGGCGAGCGGGCCGTCCGTCTTCTCGAACGCGCGCTCCAGCTCGGCAACCACCTCCGGGCCGGCGAGGATGTTCCCCTGGGCTGCAAACCCCGCGCCCTGGACGTCTCCGGCCCAGTCGTTGCATTCGCTCCCCGTGAAGCTGGCCGCGCGGCCGTCCGCGGTCACCACGCCGAGCTGGCGCGTCTCGCGCGCCTCGTCGTCGGCGAGCACGAGCCGCAGCGCCTCCGCGGGCTCCTTGCCGGCTTCGATCTGCTCGAGCACGCGCCCGCCGTACGCGGCCACGCCGGCCGCCTGCGTTGCGACCGCGCCCACACCCGCCCTCGCCCAGGGCACGACTGCGCCGACAGCGAAGTACTTCGACTGAACCGCGCAGCCGACCTCGCCCGCGTCGAGATCCGCACCGACGATCGAGTAGGTCACGCGGGCGATACTAGGGCCCGTGAACCTGGTCGAGACGTTGAGCGCGACGATCGGCGTGCGCACGGCTGGCTCCGACCAGGCCGCGCGCGCCGCCGAAGCCGTCGCCGAGGCGTTCCGCGAGCTCGGCCTGGAACCGCGCTTCCAGGAGTTCCCGCTGCTCGGCTACGAGGCAGAGGAGCCGGAGCTGGAGATCGACGGCGAGCGCTGGAGCGCCGGTCCGTGCATGTACGCGCACTCGGGCGAAGTCGAGGGAGAGATCCGGCGCCTCTCGGACGGCATCTGGGCGGTAGGGGAGGGACGGATCAGGCGGACGCCCTTCGGCCGCGGCCCGATCCCGTTTCTCGCCGGGCTCAAGCACGGCGGCTACCTCGCGACCCCGCCGACAGCCTTCGTGTCGGTCGCCGACGACGCGCGCCTGCAGGACGGGATGCACGCTCGCCTCGTCGTGCGCGGGGAGTTCGTCCCGGGCCGACGCGACCGCAACGTGATCGCCGAGCTTCCGGGCGAGAGCGACGAGGCGATCGTCGTCGGCGCGCACTTCGACGCCGTCTGGCGAGGACCGGGCGCGATCGACAACGCCACTGGCGTCGAGGGGCTGAGGCGCGTGGCCGAGCGCCTCGTAGGCCGCAAGCATCCGCGCACCCTCCGCTTCATCGCCTTCGGCGCGGAGGAGATCGGCCTGCTCGGCGCGCGTCGCTACGTGCTCGAGGAGAAAGAGGCCGAGCGCCTCGACCGGATCGTCGGCATGGTCAACCTCGACTGCATCGGCCGCGGCGACAAGCTCGTGCTGCTCGCGGCGCCCGCCGAGCTGCTCGGGCGCGCCGAGGAGCTCGCACGCACGCTGGGCCTGCTCGACCGCTACGAGGTCTCGACCGAGCTCAGCGAGGAGGCCGGCACCGACCACGCGCCGTTCGCGACGGAGAACATCCCCGCGGTCAGCGTCCTGCATTTCCCCTACGACGAGTATCACCTGGAGAGCGACACGGCGGAGCTCGTCGACGAACAGCTGATGGACGACGCCGTCGATCTGGCGACGGCCCTCGTCGAGAGCCAGCTCGCGCGGCCGGTGCCGCGGGCCTAGCGCGGGGCGGCCGGAGCGGAGGCCTCCTGCCGATCGTTGTCGCCGCGCACGCGGTCGAACCACGGATCGGCGAGCGGATACGTCGCGACGGCCAGCAGAACGCCGGCCATCAGCGCGCCGCCGACGACCGCCGCGCGAAGCACGAGCCCCGGCGTCGAGTCGCGCCGGAGCAGCGGCGGGAGCCGCCGCACGTAGGCGAGCACGTGGATCGAGATCGCTCCCACCCAGAGGATGAAGCTCGCCTTGTGAATCGTGAGCACCCCGTCCGACCGCGGCCCCAACACGATCAGCGCGACCCCGCTTGCGAACAGCGCCACGGTGGTCGC
>JAWVDL010000364.1:0-3358 GCA_033857355.1 Gaiellaceae bacterium
GTGAAGCTCCATCCCGCCAACGTCTGGAAGCTCAAGCGCGAAGGCGTCGAGGTCGCCCGCGACGAGGAGACGACGATCCACGAGAAGCTTGGGGACGTTCCAGGTCACGTGGCGATCGTTCGGCCGGAAAGCGAGATCTCGACGCGCTCGATCTTCCGGCTGACCGACTACGGGATCACCATTCGCGGCTCGGTCGGCTTCGAGCTGCCCTGCTTCGGCGTGCCGGTGCTGACCGCCGGGACGGGCTTCTACTCCGGTCGCGGCTTCACCGTCGACTCCGCCACTCCCGACGAGTATCTGGAGCGGCTGCGAACGATCGAGACGATCCCGCCGCTCTCGGCCGAGCAGACCGAGCTGGCGCGCCGGCACGCGTGGGCACTCTTCCGGCTGCGCCCCACGCGGTTCACGAGCTTTCTGGCGACGATCCGCCCGCTGGCCGAGATGGGGCACCCGCTCGACCACGATCTCGAGATCCGCTTGCAGACGGCCGCCGACACGCGTGCGGCCGACGATCTGAGGCGGATCGGCGAGTGGCTGACCGAGTCTCGCGAGCTCGACTACCTGGCCGGCGACGAGTAGCCGGCGCGTTCCACCGCCTCGGGCCACGCCGTGAGAACCTGCTCGTAGAGCTCCGGCGTCAGCTCCTCGCGTCCGGCGCCGGCGCCGGCTCTGCGGACGAACGGGACATCGGGACGGCTGCCGCGAAAGGTCGGCAGCTCGTGGGCGGTCTCCCGCTCGAGCCGGCGGAGCTCCTCGGCGCTGCTTCGGTGGACCGCCGCGGCCACGTCCGCCTCTGCCACTTCGAGGGGCGAGACGGCCAGCGCCGCGCGAAGCCCTTCCTCCGGCTCCGCAAGCAGGTCTTCGTAGCGGAGGAGCACAAAGCGCTCGTCGCCGTCGCGAGCGTCGAGCCAGCCGCGGACGTGGTCGCCCCACGTGCCGAATTCGTCCAGGTGCCCGCCGACGAAGCTGTCGACGAAGCGCGTGAGCTCGAAGTCGCTCCCGATCGTCCGCATCTTGACGAGGTAGTGGTAGTACGAGACGGCGACGTCCGCGGGGTGACGGATGAGGTAGATCACCCGCGGATACCGCTTGTCATAGGGCTCGTGGCTCTTGAGGAACCGCGGGTCCGGGCGTGCCGCCAGCGCCGAGTCGGTCTCGTCGTAGATGTCGGGCACGAGGTCGCCGAAGTTCGCGAACGTCACTGACGACTCGCGCCGGAGGACGTTCGCGATCAGAAATCGCATCCATGTGTTCCCCGAGCGCGGATACGAGACCACGAACGTGTCCGACCGTCGAACGCTCACCCCGCGGGCGGCGACCGCGGAACCGCCCGGGGCGCTCCGGCGAGTCCGGCGAACGAGCCGGCGAACGAGTCCGGCTCCGCCGCGCATCGGTGCAAGTCTAGGCGAGGCGCGCGGGATAGCATCGTCCCGCAGATGAGCGACGTCTTCGTCATTGCCGAAGCAGGCATGAACCACGACGGCAGCCTCGGGAACGCGATCCGGCTTGCCGAGGTCGCGGCGGAGGCCGGCGCCGACGCGGTGAAGTTCCAGCTGCACGACGCCGCGGCCGAGACCACGCGTGACGCTCCCTCGCCGCCCTACTTCCAGCACGAGACGCGCTGGGAGTACTTCGAGCGGACGGCGTTCACCGACGACCAGTGGCGGACGCTCAAGGGCGCGTGCGACGCCGCCGGGATCGAGTTCCTCTGCGCGCCGTTCTCGCTCGAGGCGCTCCAGCGGCTCGAGTCGCTCGGAGTCCAGCGCTACAAGATCGGCTCGGGGGAGGTCACGAACCTGGAGTTGATCCGCGGCGCGGCCGCGACCGGAAAGCCTGTGTTCCTCTCCTCCGGGATGAGCACCTGGGAGGAGCTCGACGCGGCGGTCGAGGCCGCGGGCGAGCAGGTCACCGTGCTGCAGTGCACGTCCGAGTATCCGACTCCGCCCGAGCGCGTCGGACTGAACCTGCTCGCCGAGCTGCGCGAGCGCTACGGCAAGCCCGTCGGCCTCTCCGATCACTCCGTGGGGTCATACGCCGCCTTCGCGGCGGTGGCGCTCGGCGCGACAGTCGTCGAGAAGCACTTCACGCTCTCGAAGGACATGTACGGCCCCGACGCCGCGCTCGGGTTGGAGCCGTACGAGCTCGAGGAGCTCGTCGACGGCGTGCGCGAGATCTCCGCGATCCTCGCCGCCCCGGTCGACAAGGACGCGGCGGCGGGCGGGCTCGTCGAGATGAAGCGCATCTTCGAGAAGAGCGTCGTCGCGGTCACCGACATCCCGGCGGGCACGACTCTCGAGCGCGAGATGCTCGGAGCCAAGAAGCCCGGCACCGGAATCCCCGCGAGGCGTCTCCCCGAGCTCGTCGGGCGCCGCGCCGCCGCCCACATCGCCGCCGACACCGTCCTCACCGAGGCGCACGTTGAGTAAGCGCGTCTGCGTCGTCGTCGGCTCGCGGGCGAACTACTCCTCGATCAAGTCGGCGATGCGGGCGATCCGCGACCATCCCGAGACCGAGCTCCAGCTCGTCGTCGGCGCGTCTGCGCTCCTCGACCGCTACGGCACCGTGATCGACGTGATCGAGCGGGACGGCTTCGAGGCGGACGAGCGCGTCTTCATGCTGATCGAGGGCGAGACGCCCGGAACGATGGCGAAGTCCACAGGGCTCGGTCTTCTGGAGCTCCCGACCGCCTTCGAGCGCCTCCGGCCAGACGTCGTGATCACCGTCGGCGACCGCTTCGAGACGATGGCGACCGCGCTTGCGGCGACGTACATGAACCTCCCGCTCGCGCACACGATGGGCGGCGAGGTCTCCGGCAACATCGACGAGTCGATCCGCCACGCGGTCACGAAGTTCGCGCACATCCACTTTCCGTCGTCGAAAGAGGCGGCGGACCGGATCGTGCGCATGGGTGAGGATCCGGCGACGGTGCACACGGTCGGGTGCCCGCGGATGGATCTCGTCGCCGAGACCCTCGCGCAGAACGGCCACGAGCTGAGCGAGCTGTTCCAGTTCGGCGTCGGCGGCAGCTTCGACCTCGACCGTCCGTTCCTGCTCGTCTCACAGCATCCGGTGACGACCGAGTACGGGGACGGCGAGGACCAGATCGCCGAGACGCTGCAGGCGGTGAAGGAGATCGGGCTTCCCGCGGTCGTGCTCTGGCCGAATGCCGACGCCGGCTCGGAGGACGTCGCGCGCGGGATCCGCAAGTTCCGCGAGTTCGAGGACGACTCGAAGCTGCACTTCTTCAAGAACCTGCCGACCGACGACTACATCCGGCTGATGGGCAAGACGGCGTGCCTCGTCGGCAACTCGAGCTCGGCGATCCGCGAGGGCTCGTTCATCGGCACGCCGGCGGTGA
>JAWVDL010000365.1:0-2514 GCA_033857355.1 Gaiellaceae bacterium
AGCGGGACGATCTCGCCGCGCAGCGAGCGGACCTCGAAGCAGACCGGCGCCGCGCCGACGACGCGCTCTCCGAGCACTCGGACACGATCGCGCGGCGCGAGGCGGAGATCCACGCCCAGCTCCAGGAACTCGGGCGCGTAGCCGCCGAGCTCGATACGCGACAGTTCGACCTGCGTCGCGCCGAACGGCGTCTGGCTGACGATCGTGCCGAGATCGATGCCCGCCGGGCCACCGTCGAGCAGGCCGACCGGCGCCGCGAGGGAGTCAGGGCCGACCTGCTCCGCAAATCGGCTGTCCTCGCCGAGCGTGAACGGAGGCTGGCCGAGGTGGCAGCGAGGCTCGACTCGGCCAAGCGCCAGCTCGACCCCGACGCCGCGCCTGCCGACCTCGCTCAGCTCAACCGCTCGCGCTGGGACTACGCCACGCTCGAGGCGCTCGTCGAGACGGTCGGGGACACGGAGGGTGCACACGTCGCCGAGCTGAGGTCGTATCTCGACCAGCTCCGCGAGTACGCCGATGCGGATGGGTTCCTGCCCGATGCGTTCGAGCCCCTGGTGGACGAGATCTTCGGCCCGGTGGTCGACGCGGCGGCGAGCGGCTAGGTCTGCCGCCGCAGCTCTTCGAGCACGACGGGATCGACGCTCTCCACGCCGTCCACCCGTTCCTCGAGGTTCTCCCTGCCCGCCCAGTGGAGGAACGCCTTGCCGAGGTCACCTTCGAAGCCCAGTCGCGCGAGCCGCTCGCGGAGCTCCGCGCCGAGCTCTTCGTCGACCTCGAGCCACTGCTCGCGCGGCGTCTTTCCGAAAATGGCCTGGTGCAGCCCGTAGAGCCGCTGCAGCTCGGGAATCGGATGCTCGTGGTCGTCGACGCGCAGGTCGACGAGGACGTCCGACAGGCCGCCGTAGCCGCCGTCCTTCGCGACGACGAGCAGTGCCGCGGATTGCTGGCCCCGGCTGTCTCCGCCCGCGGCTTGCCCTGCGGCGAGGCACTCGATCAGGCGCACCGCGAGCGGGGTGCCGGCGTTAGCCTCGAACGTCCTGGCGATCGCGTCGACCGTGTCGCCCGACACGAGGATGTTTCCCTGCGCCGCGTAGCCGTCGCCGACCCGTCCTCCGGCCCACTCGTCGCAGTCCCTGCCGGTGAAGCTCGCGCCGCGGCCTTCGGCGTCGACGACGCCAAGCTGGCGACCCTCGCGGTCGGTGTCACCCTGCGTGAGCGCTGAGACCACCTGCTCCGCCGAGCGCCCGGCTCGGAGCAGCGCGAGCCCGTCCGGCCCATACCGGGGATTGGCGTAGGCCTGCGTAGCGATCGCGCCGACGTCGGGCTCGGCCCAGGGCACCACGCTGCCGACGGCGAGGAACTTGGACTGCGTGGCGACCCCCCACTCGCCCGCGCTGAGGTCGCACGCCGCGATCGAGTACGTCGCGACGACGGGCTCAGGGCCCATACGTGAGCTCGGTCAGGTCGAGCTCGAGCAGCTCTCGGGCCGACTCGGGCACGAGCACGGAAGCGACCTCCGGCCGTGCGAGCGCCTGGCGGACCTCTTCGGCGTTTCGTGCCCGGACGACGATCGGGGTCCCTTTGTCGTACTCCGTATGCAGGCGCTCCTCGTCCGACACGTCGTCGAGCACGAGCGCATCGTCCACCGGGACGTCCGCATCGCCTTCGACCGCGAGCTCCGGGACGCGCTTCCCGGTCGCGCCGAACCAGCGCTGTCGGATCAAAGGTCGACCATCTCCCCAGGCTGGGGCTCGAGGATCTCCACTCCCGAAGCGAGCTCACGAAGCTTCGTGGGCGTGCCGGTGAGGAGCGGAAAGGTTCCGTAGTGGGACGGCACGCAGCGCTCGACGCCGAGCAGCTCGAGCGCAACCGCGGCCTCGCGCGGGCCCATCGTGAACCAGTCCCCGATCGGCAGCACGGCGACGTGCGGCTCGTAGATCCTCCCGATCAGCTGCATGTCGCCGAACACGCAGGTATCGCCTGCGAAGTAGATCTTGAAGCCGTTCTCGAACTCGATCACGTAGCCGGCGGACTCGCCCAGGTACGTCCCGTCGTCGGCGCTGGAGGAGTGCCGGGCGTCCGTCTGCGTGAACCGGATCCCGTCGATCTCCTGCGTGCCGCCCTTGTTGATTCCAGGGAGGTCGCCGATCTCGGCGCCCTGTCCGCCGAGCCAGCCCTTGACCTCGACCTGCGCCACGACCGCGGGCTTGAACTTCTTCGTCAGCGCCACGCTGTCGCCGACGTGGTCCGAGTGTCCGTGCGTCAGCGCGAGGATGTCCATGCGCTCCGGCTGCTGCTCGGCTTCCGGGCACTTGGGGTTCCCGGTGAGGAAGGGGTCGATGTAGATCCGCTTGCCTCCCGGACTGTCGATGCGGAAGGTGGCGTGCCCGAGCCAGGTCAGGGCGACGTCCGGCATGAGTCTCCTTTCGTCCTCGGTGATGGTGCGGCGAGCGTAACGCAGGAGGACCGGACCGAGCGGCGAATCGAGGCGGCGTGACGGCTCGCGTCCTTCCC
>JAWVDL010000366.1:0-3497 GCA_033857355.1 Gaiellaceae bacterium
ATCTCGCGCACGTCGTTCAGCCGGTTCAGCTTCCCGCTCAGGCTCTGGAGCATCTTCAGGTGCGCGATCGAGCGCACGTCGCGCGACCCGCCGCTGCCGTCCGGGCGCCGCGCGGTCTCCTCGTCGAAGAAGACGACCTGGTTCTTGCCGAGCGCCTTCGCCGTCATCATCGCCGCTTCGGCGCAGGCCACGAGCTCGCGTGGATTCATCGCGTGCTGCGGGCCTTGCGCAAGGCCGACCGAGACCGTGATCGGGCCGGCCGGGCCGAAGTCGAACTCCGTCAGCATCGTCGTCAGGCGCTCGGCGAGCGCGGTCGCCGACGCCTGGTTCGCGCCGCCCATGATCACGCCGAACTCCTCGCCTCCGAGACGGCAGACGACGTCGCTGCCGCGCACCATCGAGCGCACCGCCTCGGCGAGCTCGCGCAGCACCTCGTCGCCGACGCCGTGGCCGTGGATGTCGTTGACGCGCTTGAAGTCGTCGATGTCGAGCATCAGCACCGCGACCGGGTCGTGCGACCGGCTCGCGCGGGTCAGCTCGGCGCGCAGGCGCTCGTGGAAGTAGCGGTGGTTGTAGAGGCCGGTGAGCCAGTCTGTCTGCGCCTGGTGCTCGAGGCTCGCGCGGATGTGCGCGTTGTCGAGCGCGAGTGCGGCCGCGTCCGCGAAGCGCTTCGCCAGCTCGAACTCGTCCTCGTCGAACTTCGCTTCCTCGCCCAGCCGATAGATGTTGAGCGCGCCCTTGAGATGGTCGCGCGCGATGAGCGGGATCGTGATCAGCGCCTCGGGATCGTCCTCCGGAGTGCCCGGGACGAACTTCACCCGCGGATCGAGATGTGCCTGGTTCGTCAGCACGGGCTCGCGGTGCTCGGCGGCCCAGCCGGTGATCCCCTGTCCGAGCGTGACGGTATCCGCAAGGATCTTGTCCGCCCACTCGTCGCGGGCGAGAACCGGCCGCAGGATCCGCTGCAGGTCGTCGGCCGCGTAGATCGTCAGCGTGTCGTGCGGGACGAGATCGGCGAGCGTGTCCGCGATCCGCTCGAGCAGCCGATCCAGGCTCTGCTCGGCAAGCACGTCGTGGAAGACATCCGCCAAACGGCGGTACGACTCGGCGAGCGACTCCTCGCGGGTCGCATCGGTCGTCGTTTCCTGCTCGGTCTCGGCAACGGGCAGAAGCCGCACCTGGGTGCTCCTCTCCCCCTCACCGGCCGTCGTCGTGTCGATATGGAGCTCCGGCCGCAGAGTCGTCTCCTTTGAGTCAAGGACTTCACCCAGCTTCGTGGGGTTCCGGTGGACTCGAATCCCCCGAAATGGGGATTACCGCCCCATGGAGGAAACCGGCTCCGCCGCGGACTTCCTGCCCTCGCGCATCACACTGCCCGCGCTGCGCCACGCCGTTCAGGGTTGCCGCGGGTGCCCGCTCTACGAGAACGCCACCCAGGCCGTCTTCGGCGAGGGCGCTCGGAGCGCGGCGGTGATGCCGGTCGGCGAGCAGCCCGGCGACCAGGAGGACCTTGCGGGCCGGCCCTTCGTCGGGCCGGCGGGGAAGCTCCTCGACCGCGCGCTCGAGGAGGCCGGGATCGACCGCAAGTCGGCCTACGTGACGAACGCCGTCAAGCACTTCAAGTGGGAGGCGCGCGGAAAGCGGCGGATCCACGCCAAGCCGAGCTGGTCCGAGGTCGCCGCCTGCCGGCCGTGGCTCGAGGCCGAGCTTGCGGTCGTCAAGCCGACCGTGCTCGTGCTCCTCGGCGCAGTCGCCGCCCAGGGCCTGCTCGGGAGTCAGTTTCGCGTCACGAAGCAGAGGGGCGAGCTCGTCGACTCGCCCCTCGCTCCGCACGTGACTGCCACGATCCACCCGTCCGCGATCCTGCGCGGCGAGCCGGCGGATCGCGAGCGCGAGCTCTCGCGCCTGGTCGACGACCTCAAGAAGGTCGCCGCGCTTCTCTAGCTCTTGGTCGGCGCTTCGGTCCCGGGAGTGTGCAGGAGGTTCTCGACGTTGCGGACGCCGTCGACCTCGCGCACCGCGTTGACCAGATCCTCGATCAGATCCTGCGACTCGAGCTCGCCGCGCAGGACGACCACGCCTTCCTCGGCGTTGATGTTGACCTTGCCCTTGACTTCCTTCCGGTCGCGGAAGATCTCGCTCTCCACGCGGTCGACCAGGGTCTGGTCGTCGGGGTTCAGCTTCGTCTCGGCCTTCAGCTGCTCGGCGTCCTCCGCGGGCCGAGCGGGCGCGGACTGCGGCCAGCTGTCGTCCGGGAGGGCCGAGCCGGCCGGTTGCGGCCGTCGGTTCAGGGCGTACCAGATCCCGGCGGCAATCGCGCCGAGGAATGCAAGCTTGCGCATGTCAAATCTCCTTCAGTTCGTCGGGTTCGCGTAGACGCTTACCCTACGCCGAGGATTTGATGCGGGCGGGTCAGTCCCCCCAGTCGAAGTCGCGGGAGCGGTTCGTCCACAGGCTCTCCTCGAGCTGCGGTGCCTCCGCTTCCTGCGGCTCCTCGCCCGGCCAGGCCAGCATGGTCGAGTCGAGCTGCGGCGCTTCGACGCCGTCCATGGTCTCCTCGAGCCGGGCCTGCTCCTCGGTCTTGAACAGCGGATGATTGTCGAAGGGATCGTCCGCCTGGTACTCCTTCAGCGGCATGTGGTCCTCGAGGCGCGCGTTGCGCTCCTTGAGCTCGAGGTGATCCTGGATCACTTTGGCGAAAATCGACGGAGTCTCTACGGGCATGCCTACTCCTGCGTTGGGGACGGAAACGTAAGGCGGCGGCAATTGTAACGCCAGTGTAAGCGGTGGACGGCGGCTTCGTCCCCAAGTTTGTGACAATGCAAACGACGGCTACGCGTGAGCTGCCGGCTCCGGGGTGCTCTCGACGCGGTCCTTGCCGCCCCGCTTCGCGGCGTAGAGCGCCGCGTCGGCGGAGGCCACGAGCTGCGCCTCGGTCATCCCCGGCAAGAGCGTCGCGAGCCCGAAGCTCGCGGTGACGTGTGCCGCTCGGCCGTCGGGCGTCAGGATCGCACGGCCCGCGAGCGTGGCGCGGATCCGCTCGGCGAGCAGCGTTCCGCCCTCGTTGTCGGTCCCGGGCAGGAGGAGCAGGAACTCCTCGCCGCCCCAGCGTCCTGCGAGGTCGGCGTCGCGAAGGGTCTCCTCGAGGATCCCGGCGAACGCACGGAGCACGGCGTCGCCTGCCGGATGGCCGTAGCGGTCGTTCAGCGCCTTGAAGTCGTCGAGATCGGCCATCACGACCGTGAGCGCGTTGTCGAAGCGCGCAGCGCGCGAGATCTCGGTGGCGAGCGCATCCTCCGACTGCCGGCGGTTGGCAAGGCCGGTGAGGCCGTCGATGAGCGCCTGCCGCTCGACGACGCGGTGCAGGCGCGCGTTCTCGAGCGCCACGACCGCGTGAGCGGCGAACGAGGTCGCCGTCAGCCGGTCCTCGGTCGGGAACCGGTCGCCGACGAGAATCAGCGTGCCGAAGCTCTGGCGGGAGGCGGTGAGCGGAAGCT
>JAWVDL010000367.1:0-14515 GCA_033857355.1 Gaiellaceae bacterium
CACGAGCGTCGCGTTCCTGCGCGGCGAGGGGATCTCGGTCGTCCGCAGCCACCACGAGCGCTGGGACGGGAGCGGCTACCCGGACGGGCTCTCGGGCACGGACGTCCCGCTCGGCGCGCGCGTCTTCGCCGTCGCCGATGCGCTCGACGCGATGACGAGCGACCGGCCCTATCGCCGCGCGCTTCCATGGGACGAGGCCGGGAAAGAGATCCTCAGGCAGTCGGGCGCCCAGTTCGATCCGATGGTCGTGCGCGCCTTCTCGAGCTGCGAGTCGAACCTGCGCGAGATCCGCCGACAGTTCGCCGTCGCCGCCTGAGTCCGGGTTCCGTAAGGTTGCGGCGCGATGCCGCTTCACCTGACACCCCATCGCCGAAAGTTCTACGATCTCTACACGCAGGCGTCCGCGAACGCGTTCGCGATCTCCGAGCGGCTCGTGGCGCTGCTGGACAGCTTTCCCGACTCGACGGCCGAGGCGCTGCGGGACATCAAGGAGCTCGAGCACGAGGGCGACCGGCTGACCCACGACGTCATCTACCTGCTCAACCGCACCTTCGTGACGCCGTTCGACCGCGACGACATGTACCGCCTCGCGGGCGCGATCGACGACGTCTGCGACCACGTCGACGAGGCCGCGGGCAACATCGTCGGGTACGGAGTCACGCGCGTGCGCGAGGCGGCGCGTAACCAGGCGGGCGTGATCCTGCGGGCTGCGACGGAGCTGCAGGAGGCGGTCGCGCTGCTGGACGGGTTCAAGGACTCCCAGCTCCATCTCGACGCCCTGCGCGAGCTCGAGGACGAGGGCGACACCGTCAACCGCGCGGCGGTCTCGGACCTCTTCACGACGGAGCAGGACCCGATCGCGATCATCCGCTGGAAGGACATCCACGAGCGGCTCGAGGAAGCGGTCGACGCCTGCGAGAACGCGGCGGACGTCCTCGAAGCCATTCTGGTGAAGAACCGTTAACACGAACGACGTCCTGCTCGGGGCCGTCGTCGTAGTCGCTCTCGGCTTCGATTTCACGAACGGCTTCCACGACACGGCCAACGCCGTCGCGACCTCGGTCTCGACGCGTGCGGTGTCGCCCCGGCTCGCCGTGGCCATCGCGTCCATCGCCAACCTCGCGGGAGCTTTCGTCACGGTCGCGGTCGCGAAGACGATCAGCAAGGGGATCATCGACGGGCATCTCGCCACGATGCAGACGGTTCTCGCGGCGCTGATCGGCGCGATCGCCTGGAACCTCTTCACGTGGTGGCTCGGACTTCCCTCGAGCTCCTCGCACGCTTTGATCGGCGGGCTGGTCGGCGCCGCTCTCGTGCAGTCGGGAACGAAAGGCGTGCTCTGGCACGGCCTCGTGCACAAGGTCGCGATTCCCGCGCTCGTCGCGCCGCTGATCGCATTCGCGGCTGCGTTCGGCCTCCTGCTCGTCATCTACTGGGTGTTCCAGTGGCTGAATCCGGGGGTCGCGAATCGGGGGTTCCGCCTCGGTCAGCTCGGGACCGGCACGTGGGTGGCGTTCACGCACGGCGCAAACGACGCGCAGAAGACGATGGGCGTGATCGCGCTCGCGCTCGTGCTGCATCGGCACGGCTCAATCGACGATTTGACGATCCCCACGTGGGTCAAGTGGTCGGCAGGGCTCGCGATCGCGCTCGGGACCTACGTCGGCGGCTGGAGGATCATGCGGACCCTCGGCCAGCGCATCTTCCAGATGGAGCCGGAGAGCGGGTTTGCCGCCCAGGCTTCGGCCGGCGCGACGATCTACCTCGCCACACGGTATGGCTATCCGCTCTCGACGACGCACGTCGTGTCGGGCGCGGTCATGGGCGCCGGCGCGACGAAGCGGCTTTCCGCGGTGCGGTGGGGCGTCGCGGGGAACATCGTCTTCGCGTGGATCCTGACGATCCCGGCAGCGGGCCTCGTCGCGGCGCTGTTCTACTGGCCGGTGCAGGGTCTTTTCTAGAGCCTGTCGCGAATCGTCGGCATACTGAGCGCATGAACGAGGACGCCTGGCCTTCGCGCGAGCGCGCGCCCGAGCGCATGCCTTTGCCACGCGCCGAGGATCTGCCCGTCGCCGAGAACGGGTACGAGCGCGATGCGGTTCATGCCGCGTTCGACGCGTTCTACAGGCACACGGCCCAGCTCGACGCGACGCTGCGCACGCTGGAGGCCGTCGACACGTTCACGCGCCAGGCGGCCGAGCTGCGTGCCGATTTGCGCACCCTCCGGTCGGCCGGACTGGGCCCGCAGCCCTGGTCCTCCCCCTACTCGACTCCCGCCTCGGAGCGGGTCGGGATCTCGCCCGCCGTGCCGCGCATCGCCGTCGAGCTGGCCTTCGTGATCGCGGTCCCGGTCGTCGCCGGCGCGATCGGACACTTCGACAGCTCCATCGTCCTGGCCGTGACGCTCGCGGCGTGGGCGCTCACCGCCTTGATCGAGCTCGTTGCGTACCGCTCGCGGACGTCGCCGCCGGTCCTTCCGCGCGTCGCGCCCGGAGAGCCGGCAGCGGTGGTGGTCGAACCGCAACCCGCTGCCGAGTCCGTGGGCTGGGGTGTAGTCGACGACGAGGCCGAGGGTGCGCTGACGATGATCGCTCCCGCCGTCGAGGTCGAGGAGCCGCCGGTCGAGGAGCAGGTCGCCGTGATCGAGCCGCCGACCCCGGAGCCCACGTTCCCTGCTCCGCCCGCCGCGCCCATTGTCGAGCCGCCCGGGCCCGAGCCGAGCATCGCGCCGCCGGAACCCGAGCCGACCTTCCCGCCGCCGGCTCCAGAGCCGACGTTTCCGCCCGAGCAGCCCGAGCCCGCGCCCGCGCCTGACGAGCCTGAGCCGCCACAGCCGGTGGCAGCGAGCGACGATTCGCCCCGCCGGCATCGCAGGCTCTTCCGCCGCTCGGTCGAGGCGGCGGCCGAGTCGGAGCTCGAGCCCGAGGTCGAGGCAGTGGCCCTCAGCGAGCCGGAGCCGGAGCCGGAGCCCGAGGCCGAGGAGCAGCCCAAGCGTCGTCTGTTCGGCCGCCGGCGCGTGGAGGAGGCTGAGCCGCCGCTGCTCGAAGCCGAACCCGAGCCCGAGCCCGAGCCCGAGCCCGAGCCCGAGCAGGCATACGTCGATCCGTGGGAACGCGACTTCGAATATCCCGCGCCCGAGGAGCCCGAGAACGTCGTCGAGTCCGAAGAGACGCCTCGCGAGCAGACGACCGAGGAGCCGCTGGCCGCCGAACGCAACGAGCTGGCACTCGATCAGGGCGAGTCGAACGGGTCCCCGCTTGACGAGCCCGACGAGCTCCCGGGCAAGACGGCCCCTCGCCGGCCCGAGTACGTTCCGCGCCGCGGCCGCCGCCGCTAGCGATTCGAATCGGTCGTCGCAGGGCATTCAGGCGCCATGGCCCGCCCGCGCCGTTTTCCGTGGAGCCGCCGCGCCCCCGCCGACACGACTGTCGTGCGCGGGGCTCCTCGCCGCGCGGTCCGCGAGGACTACGTCGAAGAGGGGCCGCCCCCGCCGCCGGCAGGGCCACCGCCCCGGGAGTGGTGGCCGTGGCTGCTCGCGCTCGCGCTGCTCGTGGTCGGCGCTCTCGTGGGCTGGCTGATCTTCCACAACAGCGGCGGTAGCGGCACGACGACCGCCCAGGGAACGGCCGTGCCCTCGGTGATCGGCCTCACCGAGGTGAAGGCGACGGCCCGCATCACCCAGGCTGGGCTGCGGTCGCAGATCAAGCGCCAGACGAGTCAGAAGGCCAAGGACACCGTGATCTCCCAGTCGCCGGCCGCAGGAGCGCACGTCGACCCCGGCGCGGTCGTCACCATGATCGTCTCGGCGGGCCGCTCCGGCGTCGCGGTGCCGAACGTCGTCGGCCTGCGCACGGCCGCCGCGGTAACCAAGCTCAGGGCGGCCGGGTTCAAGGCGAAGGCGAGCGAGGTGTTCTCCACGAAGCCGAGCGGGACCGTCGTCGCGCAGGTTCCCGCTGCCGCCGATCGCGCCGACAAGGGCAGCCAGGTGAAGCTGCAGGTGTCCAAGGGACAGAAGCGAGCCCAGGTGCCGGACGTCGTGGGCCAGCCATCCGCGGACGCGCAGGCCGCGCTGAAGACGGCGGGCTTCGCATACACGATCGTCGTCGTCCCCTCCGATCAGGCTCGGGGGACGGTCGTCAGCCAGGCACCGGCGGGCGGGACGACTGCGCCGCAGGGCTCGAAGGTGCGGCTGAACGTTGCGTCCGGCACCGGCGGCGGGGCAACCGGGACCGGGTCGACGACGGCGACGACTACCACCGCCGGCTCGACCACGACTGCGCCCACCAGTGTCGCCGTCCCACGGGTCGTCGGGTTGAACCAGACCGTGGCGCAGCGCCGACTCCAGGCCGTGGGACTGACGAGCAACGTCGTCTACGTCGCGTCGACACAGCCGGCCGGACGAGTCGTCGCGCAGCGCCCGGCGCCCGGCACGAAGGTCAAGCGAGGCTCGCGTGTTCGCATCAACGTCTCGACGGGGCCGAATCCACAGGCGGCCCGCGCGGTTCCCGACGTGGTTGGTCAGGACGAGGCGACGGCGACCACGACCCTTCAGAACGCGGGGTTCGTGGTCGAGGTGATCGACCAGCCGACGACCGACCAGACGCAGGATGGGATCGTCCTCGACGAGCAGCCCGCGGGCGGCACCCGCGCGCCGCGAGGCTCCGTGGTCACGATCTACGTCGGACGCTTCTCCGGTTAGGACCCGCCGGCGAGGCGCCGGGTGCGCCGGCGGAACGCGATGCTCGTCGCCAGGCCGAGCAGCCAGCCCAGGATCGCGGACGCGAGGATGATCCAGACGAGCGAGGCATTCGTGTCGCCGAAGAGCCAGCTGAGCTTCACTCTGCGGGTGTTCGCCAGGATGAGAGCGACGAGGCACACGAGCAGGGCCACCAGGGCGAACGCGACGCCGTAAAGGCGGGCGCGCTGGCTGTGTCGCTTGAGCCGCTCGCCGCGCGCTTCGCCCGCATCGCCCGCGCCACTCGGGGGAGGCGCGGTCCCGGGGCCGTTCGCTTCCATGCCGGGAAGTTTGTCAGATCCCTACCCGGAGGAAACCCCGGCGGCCCGCAGAATGGGCTTCTGCCCTAGACGCGCGTCCGGCTTCCGCAGTAGATTCACTCAGGTACAGCCGGGGTCCCATCAAAGAAGGAGCAACGAATGGACTGGGCTAACTGGAGCATGTCGAGGAAGATCCTCCTTCCCGCGTCAGCGCTCCTTCTGATCTTCATGTCGTTCTTCGACTGGCAGCAGACGTGCGTGACCATCCCGACCGTCGGCAGCAGGTGCGCCGGGGTCAGCGGCTGGCACGGCGCCGCCGGTGTGATCCTCGGGCTGCTCACGCTCGCCTTGCTCGTCTGGGAGCTGCTCGGCGCGTTCGCTCCGGACGTCACGAAGAACATGAACCTCCCCGACGGACTGATCGGCGCGGGTCTGGCAGGGCTCGTCGCGATCTTCGTCCTGATCAAGTTCCTCAGCGCAAACGAGTTCCGGCATTGGCCTGAGTGGGTCGGCTTGCTGCTCGGGATCGCGATCGCCGCAGGGGCCTGGCTCAGGTTCAGCGAGAGCGGTGAGTCTTTACCCAGCCGGGCGACGATGATGGGCGGAGGAGGCGGAGGCGCGGGCGCGGCAACGACGCCGGCACCGCCGGCACCGCCCGTCAGCGGTGGAATGGGTACCACCACGCCGGCCCCGCCCCCGCCGCCACCCGCGGCAGGCGGCGACATGGGCGGCGGTGGCATGGGCGGCTCGAGCGGAAGCTCCGAGGAGACCCCGCCCGCCTAGCGCTTCACGCAGGACCTCGATCGAAGGGCCGGGCAACCGGCCCTTCGTGCGTTCCGGGCTAGATTCCAGCCGTGAGGCGCAGTGTTCTCCTTCTCGCCGTCGCGCTGTGCGCCGCGCTCGTCACCGGCAGCGACGCGGCGAGACACCCCGACCGGTTCGACTCGAGGCGCGCCTTCGCGTTCCTGCGCTGGCAGGTGGAGCTCGGCCCCCGCCCGGCCGGCTCGGCCGAGTCGCGGGCGCTCTCGGCGCGTCTGGTCAAGCTGCTGCCCGGCGCGCGCTACCAGCCGGTGCCCGGCGGTCTGCGCAACGTCGTGTACACGGTCCGCGGACGCGATCCGAAGCGGTATGTCGTCGTCGGCGCCCACTACGACACGAAGGACTATCCCGGCTTCGTCGGGGCAAACGACGGCGCTTCCGGGACGGCGGTCGTCCTAGAGCTCGCGCGGGCTCTTCGTCCACGCGTCGTCCGCCCCACGGTCGTCTTCCTCTTCTTCGACGGGGAGGAGGCGCCGGGCGACTCGAGTTTCGAGCAGAACGGGACGCGCGGCAGCCGGGTCGCGGCGCAGGCGTACGGGCGGGCGCAGGCGATGGTCTTGCTCGACATGATCGGCGACCGCAGCCTTGCGATCCCGAAGGAGCAGGGCTCGAACGAGCGGCTCTTCGCGCGCGTGCGCGCGTCGGCCTCGCGCCTCGGGGTCGGGCGCGTCTTCGCGGGCCGGACGGTCACGATCCTCGACGACCACGTGCCGTTCGCGCGCGCCGGTGTCCCCTCCGTCGACCTGATCGACTTCACGTTCCCTTGCTGGCACAAGCCGTGCGACGACCTGACCGCCGTCTCAGCGGCCAGCCTCGACGTCGTCGGGGAGACCGTCTCGGACGTTCTGCGCGGGTTCTGAAGGAGCGCTTTACGCGCGAGGCGGCGCGGTCGAGTTCCGCACGATGAGCCGGGTTGCGAGCTCGACGCGCAGAGCCTCCACACGCTGCTGATCGAGGAGGCGGCCAAGCAGCGAGACCGCCATCCGGCCCATCTCGGCGAGGGGCTGGCGCACCGTGGTCAAAGCCGGGGTCACGATCGCCGCTTCCTCGGTGTCGTCGAACCCGACCACCGAGAGCTCGTCCGGGACAGTCAGGCCGCGAGCCTGCGCGGCACGGATCGCGCCGATGGCGAGGTTGTCGTTGAACGCGAAGATCGCGGTCGGCGGATCGGCCAGGTCGAGCAGGCGTGACGCGGCGGCGGCGCCCCCGGTGATCAGCCAGTCGGCCTCGACGACGAGATCCGGATCGGAAGCGATCCCCGCGGCCGCCAGCGCTGCGTGGTAGCCGAGCCGCCGTTCCTCAGTCGCCATCCCGGGTTCGCCCGTGATCGCGGCCACGCGCCGATGACCGAGGCCGAGCAGGTGCTGCGTCGCCTGCTTCGCACCGGAGGCATGGGCTGCGGACACCGAAGGGATGCCCTCGTCGAGGTAATCGCGCGGATCCGCGACGACGAAGGGATACCCCTTCTCCTGCAGCGCCTTCAGCTCCTCGCTCGACTCCTGCGGGAGCATCAGGATCGCGCCGTCGGTCGTTCCGTGCATCAGGCGGTCGAGCAGGTTGACCTCGCGGTCGTGCTGATGGAGGGTCGGGCAGAGAATGGCCCGCATGTCCTGCTCGTACAGCGCCTCGGTCGCTCCCGACAGGATGTACGAGAAGTACGCCGCATGGACGATCGGGAGGGTCACACCAACGAGGCCCGTGCGGCCGGCCGAGAGAGCTCGTGCACTCCGATTCGTGCTGAAGCCCTGGGCGCGCACGACCTCGAGCACGGCCTCGCGTGTCTCAGCCGCGACGTCGGGCCGCTCGTTGAGAACGCGCGACACCGTTGCGATCGAAACGCCTGCAAGGCTGGCGATGTCGCGGATGGTCGCGCGACCCGCTCGTGCGCGGATGTCGGTGCTGGATGCCATGGAAACGGTTTCGGGAACTGAACGATCATAGGCTTCGGATCGGCCATCGTCAAAGAGCGCTGTGGCTTGACTACTCATTGAAACTCTGTTAACCGTTACCGGAACATTTACGGAAATGACCGGTTCCTACCGATTCGATGACAGGCCGCCCGTGACGGCCGGCCTGGGAAGAAAGGAAGGGAGCATGGAGAGTTCAGCCCGCTCGGCCCGCAAGACACTCCGAGCGCTCGGCGCTTTCGGCGCCATCGTCCTCCTCACGACATTCGCGGCGCAGACCGCCTCGGCCGCGCATCGAGGCGACTCGGGGGCGACCGCCGCCTCCGCGCACAAGTGCGTGGTTGCGACCGGATCGGGCGACGAGGCGTTCGTCCGCAACTTCAACCCGTTCAACGGCGGCTCCATGCGCGACTTCACGCAAGGCGGCATCTACGAGAACCTGGTCATCTCGACTGCCTTCGGCGGCGGACGCGTCTACAAGATCCTCGCCAAGAAGCTCGCTTTCAGCAGGGACGGCAAGACCCTCACGATCACCATCCAGCCGAACGTCAGATGGTCGGACGGCAAGCGCCTGACCAATCGCGACGTCCTCTACAGCCTCACCGCAGGCCGCCAGGACAAGTACATGGACCGGATCAACCTGGTCGGCGACAACAGCAACATCGCCTCGGTCAAGCTCGCCGGCAAGAACAAGGTCGCGATCCGCTTCAAGCAGGTCGACGCGACCTTCGTCGGCTCGATCCTGAGCACGGTCTTCATCGTCCCGCAGCACATCTGGTCGAAGGTCCGGAACCCCGACACGTTCACGAACTCGAATCCGGTCGGGTCAGGTCCCTTTACCCGGATCACGCGCTTCAACGGGCAGGACTACGTGCTGAGCAAGAACCCGCACTACTGGAAGAAGGGCCTGCCGCGCGTGCCGTGCATCGAGCGGATCGCGGCATCCGGCAACGACGCGGCGTTGCTCCAGATCGTCAGCGGACAGGCCGACTGGACGCACAACTTCGTTCCGAACGTCGAGAAGGCGTACATCGCCCACGACAAGAAGCACTACCACGCCTCCTACCTCGGAGTGGGCCTGCCGATCGACCTGTTCTTCGACCTCACGAAGTACCCGTACAGCCTGCCCGCGTTCCGCAAGGGCGTCAGCCAGGCGATCGACCGGAACAAGGTCGTCAAGCTCGGCGAGTACGGCTACGCGCCCGCCGTGAACGCGCTCGGGATCGAGAAGATCTACCCCACGTGGATCGACCCGAAGCTCGTGCCGCAGGCGAAGAAGCTGGCGACGTACAGCCAGGCGGCCGCCAAGAAGGAGTTCACGGACGCCGGCTTCACCTACAAGAACGGCAACCTCGTCGACCCCAGGGGCGATCGCGTCAGCTTCCAGATCCACGTGATCGGCGGCTGGTCGGACTGGGTCGCCTCGCTGCAGATCATCGCGAGGAACCTCCAGGACGTCGGCATCGACGCATCCGTCAAGCTCGAGCCCGACTGGGGCGCGTGGCAGCCGAACGCGATGAGCACGAAGTTCACGACGCTGCTCTGGAACAACGGCGGCAACGACATCACGCCGTACGCGTACTTCTTCTCGCACTTCGATCCGTCGACCAACCTCGGTCCGGGCGTGGACGCCTCGGCGACCGGGAACTGGGAGCACTTCCAGCAGCCGCAGGGCGCAACGCTCCTCAAGCAGTTCAAGGGGACGCTGAACACGTCGAAGCAGAAGCAGATCGCGCACAAGCTCCAGAAGATCTGGCTCGACAACCTGCCTGCCGTGCCGCTCTTCGTCGGCCCGCGCTGGTCGACCTACAGCACCAAGTACTGGACAGGGTTCCCGACGTACGCGAACGCCTACGTCGATCCGATCTTCAACACGGGGAACCAGGTCGAGAAGATCCTGCTGTCGCTCCGACCCTCCGGCGGATAGCGGTACTCGACCTCGTTCGACCCGGTGGGCAACGTGAGACACTGCCCACCGGGTCGCCCCCGGCATTGAAGGAAGGAGCGGACGCGTGCGGTTCATCCTCCGGCGGCTGACGTTCTACGCGATCGCATTCTGGGCGGCGCTCACGATCAATTTCGCGCTGCCGCGGCTCATGCCCGGGTCGCCCCTCGACGGACTGCTCCTCCGCTACCAGGACGTCATCCGCTCGAACCCGTCGATCCTGCCCCAGCTCAAGGCGTCGCTCGGCAGCTCGGACGAGCCGGTCTGGCGGGCGTACCCCCACTACATCGCGAACATCTTCACCGGCGACTTCGGCTTCTCGACGGCGAAGGGCGTTCCGGTCAGCGACATCATCGGCCAGACGCTGCCGTGGTCGATCTTCCTCGTGGGCGTCGGCTTCGTGCTGTCCTTCGCGCTGGGGACGACGCTCGGGATGTTCGCCGCCTGGCGTCGCGGCGGCTTTACGGACAACGTCCTGACGCCGCTCATGATGGCGCTGCAGTCATTCCCTGCCTTCTTTCTCTCGTTGCTCGCCGTCTACTTCCTCGGGCTCAGGCTCGGCTGGTTCCCGATCCAGCACGCGTACTCGAACGAGACCACGGTGGGGCTCAGCTGGCACTTCGTCGGCGACGCGTTCCGCCACGCGCAGCTGCCGATCCTCGTCATCGTGGCAATCAGCGCGGGCGGCTGGCTGCTCGGGATGCGCAACGTGATGATCAACACCGTCGCCGAGGACTACATCGGCCTGGCACAGGCGAAGGGGCTGAAAGACCGGCGCGTCATGACTCGCTATGCCGCGCGTAACGCCATCCTGCCGCCGCTCACCGGCTTCGCCTCCTTCTTCGCGAGCGCGGTCGGCGGTCTGATCCTCGTCGAGGTCGTCTTCAGCTATCCAGGCGTCGGCCTGACGATCCAGCAGGCGGCGCTCGGGCACGACTATCCGCTCGTGCAGGCGCTCCTGCTCCTGCTCTCGCTCTGCGTTCTCGTCGCGAACCTGATCATGGATCTCGTCTACGCCGTGCTCGACCCGCGGGTGCGCGCGGCGTGAACGAGTTGGCGGACAAGGACGTGGCCGTCGCGGACGATCCGGCGGCGGGAGTCGAGCCGATCGCGGGCGCGGGGATCGCCGGCCCGCAGCGGCGGATGCCCCTCCCGGCCTTCGCCCGCCAGCTGCTCCGGAATCCCAAGTCCGCCTTCGGGATCGCGGTCTTCACCGGGATCGTGCTCGTCTCGATCGCTGCGCCCCTGCTCACGCACGGCAACCCCACGGTCCCGAACGACCTCCCGGGCCAGGCGCCGTCGTGGGCGCTTCCGTTCGGCTCGACCGACCAGGGCTACAACGTCTACACGCAGGTGCTCTACGGCGGCCGCCTGTCCTTGCTCGTCGCGGGCTCGGCGACGGTGATCTCGATGGCGATCGCGATCACCCTCGGGCTGCTCGCGGCTTACAGCGGAGGCTGGATCGACGACTCGATCAACCTCCTGACGAACATCTTCCTCGTCATCCCGGGGCTGCCGTTGCTGATCGTCATCTCGTCGTTCCTGACGGCGACCGGCCCCTGGGTGATGGCGCTGATCATCGGCCTGACGAGCTGGGCGATCGAGACGCGCATCCTGCGGGGCCAGGCGATGTCCCTGCGGAACCGCGATTTCGTGCTCGCCGCGAAGGTCGCCGGGGAGTCGACTCCGCGCATCGTCTTCGGCGAGCTGATGCCGAACATGCTCAGCCGCATCGCCGCCGGGTTCGCCTTCGTCTTCGTGCAGGCGATCTTCCTGGAGGCGGCGCTCGAGTTCCTCGGCTTCGGCGATGCGAACAAGGTGAGCTGGGGAACGATCCTCTTCTGGGCGACGAACAACTCCACCCTGCTCCAGGGCGAGTGGTGGCACTTCGTCTTCCCGGGCGCGGCGATCTCGCTGACCATCCTCGCGATCGTCTTCGTCAACTACGGCATCGACGAGCTGAGCAACCCCAGGCTGAGCTCGAAGTCGGTGCGCCCACGCCGGCGCATGCTCGCCGGGATGCTCTGGCCGCGGAGCGCGGCTGCTTGAGCGTCGTGGTAGACAGCCGGACGCAGGTCATGCCCGAAGCGCCGTCCAAGCCGCTCGTCGAGCTCGACGACCTCGTCGTCGACTACGGCCGTACACGCGCGGTCGACCATGTCTCGCTGTCGATCCGGCCGGGCGAGTTCGTGGGCCTCGCTGGAGAGTCGGGCTGCGGGAAGAGCACCGTCGCGCACGCATTGCTGCGGGTTCTGCGCCCGCCGGGCGAAATCGTCAGCGGGCGGATCCTCTTCAAGGGCGAGGACGCGGCTGCGTTGAACCGCGAGGAGCTGCGCCGGTTCCGGTGGCGGAACATCTCGCTGGTCTTCCAGAGCGCGATGGACTCGCTCAACCCGGTGATGCGCGTCGGCAACCAGTTCGTCGACATGCTGCGCGCCCACCAGCGGGTCGACCGCTCGGAGGCGCTCGCGCGCGCGGGCGACCTGCTCGAGCTCGTCGGCATCGACCGAGGGCGCGTCCGCGCCTACCCACACGAGCTCTCCGGCGGGATGCGCCAGCGCGTCGTGATCGCGATGGCGCTCGCGCTGCGCCCGGAGCTGATCGTGATGGACGAGCCGACGACCGCGCTCGACGTGGTCGTCCAGCGCGAGATCCTGCAGGAGATCGAGGAGCTGAAGCGCGAGCTCGGGTTCGCGGTCCTGTTCATCACCCACGACCTCTCGCTGCTCGTCGAGTTCAGCGACCGGATCGCGATCATGTACGCCGGTGAGATCGTCGAGTCGGCGCCGGCCGACGACCTGTTCAAGCGCCCCGAGCACCCCTACACGGTCGGCCTGATGAGCTCCTTCCCGCCGCTCCACGGGCCGATCGTGCGGCTGACGGGGATCCCGGGCTCGCCGCCCGATCTCGCAAATCCGCCCACGGGGTGCCGCTTCCATCCGCGCTGTCCGCACTGCTCGCCCGACGTGCCGCAGCTCTATGCGCGGCAGCGGAACGAGCGGCCCGAGCTCCGTCCCATCGCACCAGAGCATCTCGTCGCCTGCCACCTTGCGGAGGAGCGACCGTGAGCAGTGCGGCAATCGAAGTGCAGGGCCTGGCGAAGCACTTCCCCCTCAGCGGCGGCTCGCCGCTCGTGCGGCGCCGGGTCCTGCGCGCAGTCGACGACGTCTCGTTCGAGCTCCGCCCCGGCAACGTGACGGCGCTCGTGGGCGAGAGCGGCAGCGGGAAGAGCACCGTCGCGCGCCTGATCTCGCGGCTCTACGAGCCGACCGAGGGGCGGATCCTGTTCCGTGGCGAGGACGTGAGCACGGTGCGTGGGCGCCGCAACCTCGTTCGCTACCGCTCGCAGGTGCAGATGATCTTCCAGGATCCGTTTGCGTCGCTGAACCCGGTCAAGCGGGTGCAGCACCACCTGGCGCGGCCGCTCCTGATCCACGGTCTCGTGCCCAGGCGAGACGTGTCCGCACGCGTGGAGGAACTGCTCGGCTCGGTCGGGCTCGTGCCGCCCGACGAGATCGCCCAGAAGTACCCGCACCAGCTCTCCGGCGGCCAGCGGCAGCGCGTGGCGATCGCCCGCGCGCTCGCCGTCGAGCCGGCCGTGATCCTCGCGGACGAGCCGATCTCGATGCTCGACGTCTCGATTCGACTCGGGATCCTCAACCTGATCCTCGGACTGAAGCGGGAGCTCGACATCGCTTTCCTCTACGTGACCCACGACATTGCGAGCGCTCGCTACGTCGCCGACGAGGTGCTCGTCATGTACGCCGGGCAGATCGTCGAGCAGGGCAGGACCGACGATGTCCTGCAGACCCCGATGCACCCCTACACGCGCTTGCTGCTCTCGGCCGTGCCCGATCCAGGGGCCGGTCTGCGACAGGACCGTCTCCCCAGTCGTTCTGCCCGCGACCTCGGCGCTTTCGGCGCGGGGACGCAGCTCGTCGAACAGCGGCCGGGCCACTACGTCCGCGAATCCATCACCTGACCGGAAGGAACCCGATGCCCAACGATCTCGACACTTTCTTCCCCGCCGAATTCGTGTGGGGCGCAGCGACCGCCTCGTACCAGATCGAGGGCGCGGCGAACGAAGACGGCCGCGGCGAGAGCATCTGGGATCGCTTCTCGGCGACACCGGGCAAGGTTCGGACGGGCGACTCCGGGCTCGTCGCATGCGACTTCTACCACCGGTACCGCGACGACGTCGCGCTCATGCGCGACCTCGGGCTGGACGCTTTCAGGTTCTCGATCGCGTGGCCGCGGATCCTGCCCGAAGGGCGCGGCCGCGTGAACCAGGCAGGCCTCGACTTCTACGACCGCGTCCTGGACGAGTTGCTCGCCAACGGCATCGAGCCCTTCGTAACCCTCTACCACTGGGATCTCCCGCAGGTGCTGGAGGATCGCGGCGGCTGGGCCTCGCGTGAGACCGTCGACGCGTTCACCGAGTACGTGCAGATCGTGGTCGAGCGGCTGGGCGACCGTGTCGGCCGCTGGATCACGCACAACGAGCCGCAAGTCGCCTCGTGGGCGGGCTACGGCAGTGGGAGTCACGCGCCGGGGCGCCGCAGCAAGTCGGATGCGACCGCGGCGGCGCACCACCTGCTCCTGTCGCACGGCCGCGCCGTCGAGCTCATCCGGGCCACCGCTCCGAACGCCACGGTCGGGATCACCCTGAACCTCTACTCCGTCCAGTCGGAAGGCGACGACGAGTCGGCCGCCGACGTCGCCCGCCGGATCGACGGCGGGGACAACCGCTGGTTCCTCGACCCGATCTTCCGGGGCGAGTACCCCGCCGACGTGCTCGAGCTGCTGGGCGACGCAGCGCCGCCGGTCGAGGACGGTGACCTCGCCGTCA
>JAWVDL010000368.1:0-2738 GCA_033857355.1 Gaiellaceae bacterium
TCATGCTCACCGCGTACGGGCAGCAAGAACTCGTCTCCCGCGCCGTCGAAGCGGGTGTATTCGGCTATCTCGTCAAGCCCTTCCGCGAGCAGGACCTCCTGCCGGCCATCGAGACGGCACGGGCGCGGCACGACGAGCTGGCGGCGCTCCGCGAAGAGGCCGAGTCGCTGGGGGAGGCGCTGGCGGCGCGCAAGGCGATCGAGCGTGCCAAGGGACTCTTGATGGCGAAGGAGGGGCTGTCGGAGCAGGACGCGTTCGCCCGGCTGCGGAAGGCAAGCCAGGTCTCCGGTCGCCCGCTGCGCGTCGTAGCGGAGGCGGTCGTCGCCACGCTTGCGCACGACGACTGACCCTCCTGGGTCAATCTTGGCAATAGAGTATTGCCGCTAGGCAATATCAGGCTACTTTGGTGTGGCCCGGCCGGCATGAGGCTTGCCGGCGGCTCAGGGAGAGGGGCTACACCATGCAGAGCATCTTCAGACGCACCGCGCTGCTGGCGGCAGGAACGCTCGTGCTGCTCGTCGGTGCACCGGCGGCCGGAGCGACGTTCCCGGGTTCGAATGGAAAGATCGCCTTCGAGAGCTCGCAGAGCGGAGCGTCCCAGATTTACACGATGGATCCGGACGGCTCGAACGTCGTCCGGCTCACGACCGGCGCGGGTGAGGACCATGCGCCATCCTGGTCGCCCAACGGAAAGACGGTCGTGTTCGACCGGACGACCGACGCGGCAACCGACATCTACACGATCAATGCGGACGGCACCGGCGAGCGCCGGCTGACGACGAGCGGCGTCGCGTCGGTCGGCACCTGGTCGCCCGACGGCTCACGGATCGCCTTCACTCAGTCCAACGGGCCGAACGGCCAGATGGACATCTTCACGATGAACGCCGACGGCTCGAACATCGTCAACATGACGAACACCCTCGCCAGCGAGGACAAGCCGAGCTGGTCTCCGAACGGCGCACGGCTTGCATTCATGAGCGACCGCGCGGGCGTGACGCAGATCTTCACGGCGAATGCCGACGGAAGCGGCGTGACCCAGCTGACCATTGCCCTGCAAGGGGACAACGAGGATCCCGACTGGTCGCCGGACGGCAGCCGGATCGCCTTCATGAGCAACCGCGACAGTGCGTCGCTCGGAACGTTCTTCCAGATCTACACGATGGACGCGGTGGGCGCCGGAGCGGTGCGCGTCTCGTCGGAGCCGCTGGACGCGGAGCTGCCGAGCTGGTCGCCCGACGGAGCGAAGCTGCTGTTCACGAGCCTCTTCGCCACCGGTATGTCCATCGTCGTCACCAACGTGGACGGGTCCGGCCGGAGCGAGATCGCAAGCGGACTGGCGAGCCCGTTTCCGCACTGGCAGCCCCTCCCGGCGCCGTACCGGTTCTCGGGCTACTTCGCACCGGTCGAGAACCTCCCGACGATGAACGTCGCCAATGCAGGCCGCGCGATTCCGATCAAGTTCTCCCTCGGCGGGGACCGCGGAATGTCGATCTTCGCGGGCGGCTCACCGAGCTCACAGCGCGTCGCATGCGACAACGGCGCTCCTCTGTCCATCGTGAACGAGACCGCGTCGCCGGGGGCGAGCACGCTCGGCTACGACGATGCAACCGGGCGTTACACGTACGTCTGGAAGACGGATCCCGCGTGGGTCGGAACATGCCGCCAGCTCGTCGTCACCCTGGCGGACGGGACGTCGCACCCGGCGAGCTTCCGCTTCAAGTAGTCACGGGTCCCACGGCTCGGCGGTGGCTGGGCGCTAGTGCTTGATCAGCGCGTCGCTGCCGCCGGGCCACCAGGGGTCCTTGCGCGACATGGCGCCCTGGAGCTCCCCGACGTAGCGCTGGAGCTCGTCTTCCTTGCGGTCGAGCCGGATCTCCAGCTCGCCGAGCTCGGCGCGCCAACGCTCGATCCGATCCTCGCGAAGCAGGACGTCCGCCTCGAACTCGGCCTCGCGGGCGTCGAGTGCGGCCTCTCGGTGCTCGAGATCGGAGCTGCGGTCGTCGAGCTCGCCTTCGGCGTCGGCGACGCGCTTGGCGCGGTGGGCGAGACGAATCTTCTCGGACGCGGTCGCCTCGACCTGCTCGAGCTCGCGCTCGCGCTCCTCGAGCCCTTTCGCGCGGGCGTGAAGCTCGGCTTCCCGCTCGGCGAGGCGTGCCCGCTCGGCGATCGTCTCGGGCGTCGGGCCCGTGGGCGCCGGAGCAGCGGTCGGCTCAGCCGGCGCCGCGTCGGGCGCGAGCAGCGGACCGAGCATCTGAGCCTGGTCGGCGGAGATCTCGACGCGAAGGACGAGCGGCTGTGAGGGCTTGGCTTTCTGGGGCATACGCGTTCCCAGTCCCATCGTGCGCGTGCTCCACGGGCGGCGCCATCCCTCACCCGAGGGGCGCCGCCGCGCGTGGCTAGGCCTGCGAGCGTTCGAAAAGCTGCTCCCAGCGCTCCAGCAGGGCCTGGAGCTCGTCGCGCGCCTTGCGATGCGCGGAAAGCTTCGCCATGTCGCTCCAGTCGTCCGCGAGCTGGCGCTCGAGGTCTGCGACGCGCTCCTCGCCCTCCGCGATCTGGGCCTCGATGCGCTCGAGCTCGGTCGCGCGTTTCGGCCGCGGCCTGGGCGGGCGAGACTTCGGCTCCTTCGGTTCCGGCTCCGGAGCGGACGCGGGCGCGTCGATCTCCTCGCGCCTCCGGACATATTCCGCCCAGCCTCCGTCATACGAGTTGAGCTTTCCCCCTTCGATCGCCAGGGTGCG
>JAWVDL010000369.1:0-2869 GCA_033857355.1 Gaiellaceae bacterium
CCTGGGCACGCGTGATCAGGTGAACGACGCTCGGCGGATCGGAGGCGATCACACAGGCGCGCGGCGACTTCTGGGGGCGGTCCTCGACGTCGAGTCGGATGTTCGGCTCGTTCTCGACGTCGAAGCCGAGCTGCTGGAGGGTCGACATGCAGACCGGAATCGCCTGCTCCCTCGTGTAGGTCGCGTCGAGCGGCGAGAGCCGGCGCATGTACGCGGTGTGGAAGGCGGTGGGAACGGGATCGCGCTCCGGGCCGAGGAGTCGCTCGAACCAGTGCTCCTTGAGGCGGTCGTACCCGCCTGTCGAGCGCTCGCTCGCATCCGCGAGGGCGCGCTCGAGCTGATGCAGCGAGATGCCCTTCTCCTCGGAGGAGCGGGCGACCGGGTCGGGCTCGCCCGAGAGCTCCGCCTCCAGCTCCTCCCCGGCCTGCAGCAGCTCGCGACGGTCGTCGTTGAAGCGCGCGGAGGCCTGGGCATGGATCTCGCCGAGCTCCTCGCGGTCGGCGTAGGAGTCGAGCACCGCCAGCTTGGCCTGGGCGTTCCGGAGCGGCATCTCCTCGCCGCGGTAGGTGACGCGCGCGGCCAGGATGGCGTTCTCGAGCTCGTCGTCGCGCTCGGCGAGCTCGGCGGTGACGATTCCCCCCTCGCAGGCCTTGCGGAGCCGGTACAGGCGCTCGCGCTCGTCGCCCCGAGCGGCGTCCTCCGCCTCGCGCAGGACGTCGATCTGCTCGCGAGTGAAGAGGTCGGCGTAGCGCTCGACGATCGCAGCCTGCTCGGAGGTCTCCTTCTCGCCCACGCGGACGGCGCGGGCCTCCTCCGAGCGCTCGAAGACGTAGCGCCGCAGGCGCTCCTCGTACTGCGCGGGTGTCCTCGCCGCCGCGACGCTCATCCGCCGGAATCTATCTCGCGGCGGCGGCCGGCGAGATCCTTGACCGTCGACGTGAGCTCTTCCAGCCGGAACGGCTTCGGGATCACTGCGTCGGCTCGTTCGGTGCCGCTTTCCAGGGCTCCGCGGTCGACGCTGCCGGTGAGGAACGCCACGGGCGTCCCGGGGCTGCTGCGGCGAAGCTCGCGGAGGAGCTCGCGCCCGTCGTCCCGACCGACATGCACGTCGAGAAGCACGACGTCGACAGCGTTCCGGGTCAGGAGCTCGCGGGCCTCGTTCAGACCGCCGGCCTCGAGGACGGTGCACCCGTCGAGCTCGAGATTCACCCGGCAGAGAAGCCTGATCGAAGGGTCGTCGTCGACGACGAGAACCTTGATGGAATCGTTCGTCAAGCCGGGCGCGAGTCTACCGGTGGCTAGAATCCGAGCCTTGAAGCAGATCGTCGGGACCGGCGCACGGGAGAGCTACGAGGCGGCGATCGCGGGAGTCTGGACCGACCTCCGCACGACGCTCCATCGACTCGAGCTGCTTGCGGCGGACCCCGAGGAGAGCCTCGCTCGCGACGACGCTCCCGAGCGGCTCGGCGGTCTGCAGTACTCGCTTCACCGGTCGGCCGAGCTCGTCACCGGGCTCGAGCCGCCGCTCGAGGCCGAGACCGCGCACGAGGAGCTCGCCTCCGCGCTGACCGACGCGAGGGACGCAACCGCCGAGATCGCCTACGTCCTCGAGGTCGACGACGCCGAAGGAGCCGGACCGTACGTCTACGAGTGGCGCGGAGCGCTCTTCCGCGTCCGGCTCGCCCAGCTGCGGCTCTCCAGCCCCGTGACGCAGCCGGCCGTGCTGTCCGCGCCGCACGGCAGCTCGGCCCGTCGCGTCCTCGCTGCCTGGGCGCTCGTCGCCGCCGGCGCGCTCGTCCTGGCTGCCGGGGCGATCGCCGGAATCTGGCTCCTGGCCGCGGTCGGACTGACCGCATTCGCGCTCGGTGCGCTCGCCGGCAGCCGGTAGCGCTCGGGGACACCTCCGTAACTCCAGCCGCAAGTGGGGCGTTTATCCCTTGTAAATGGGGAGCGAGCGGGGAAACGAGAGCAAGGGGTCTCAGGTGAAGAGAGGTCAAGCAGATTTGCCCGTACCGACCGAGCAGTTTCGGTTGCGGGCCTGGCGCGAGTTCCAGAAGGCTCTCGACCCGCTCGCGCGGCCGAAGCCGCTGCCTCGGAAGCGCGTGCACTAACCGGCCGGTCAGGTCACTGCGGGCTCGGCCGGGCCCCTGCTTCGGATCGCGCGCACGCTCGGGATCGCGGCCATCGTGGCGATGCAGACCGCCGAGATCCCAGCGGCACCCCAGAGCGTGGGACTCATCCCGACCAGGTCGGAGGCGGGGCCGGCGAGCGCGAGTCCGAGTGGGATGAGGACGAAGGAGCCGAGCTCGTCGTAGGAGCTGACGCGTGACTGTGCCCCCGGCGGGATGTGCTGCTGGAAGACGGTCAGCCAGAGCGTGAGGTGGATCGCAATCGCCGCGCCGGCAACGAGGGCGACCGCGGAGAGCACCGCGGTGTCCGCGTGCAACGCGAGGGCCGCGAGCTCGAGAACCGTCGCTCCGGCCAACACGACGGAGACGAACAAGGGCCGTCGAGGACGCAGCCGCAACGCGAGCAATCCGCCGAACACCGCACCGGCTCCGCTCGAGGCTCCCACGATCGCCCACGCGCCCGCGCCTCCGAGGTGCTTCAACGCGATCAGCGGTCCGAGCACGACCCAGGCTGCGAAGACGAAGTTCGAGACGCCGAAGAGCGTCACCGTCGACCACAGCCACGTTCGCGAGGCGAACTCCCGCCAGCCCAGCCGCAGCTCGTGCAGGAACGGCGCCTGGGCATCGACGCGCGCGCGCCGCGGGATCCGCAGCGTCGTCAGCAGCAGCCCGGCCGCGACGAAGGTCGCCGCGTCGACGGCGAGTGCGAGCGAAGGGCTCGCCGCCACGATCACGATCCC
>JAWVDL010000370.1:0-4834 GCA_033857355.1 Gaiellaceae bacterium
GGCAGGAGGAAGAGCAGCGTCCAGGCAAGCCCTTTCGGGATGTGGCGGCGGTCGAGATGCGCGCGCTCGTGTGCCGCGATGACCGCGAGCTCACGCGGAGGGAAGCGCAGGATCGTGTCCCAGAAGACGATCCGCTGGGTCGGGCCGATGCCGATTGCCTCGGCGTTCGCGGCCCGAGTCTCCTTGTGGACATGGTCGACCTCGACGCGGACGCCGGCGAGCCCCGGAGGTGGCTGCCGCAGCAGCTCGCCTCCCCCGAACAGCGGGCTGGCGAATGCGTAGGCGCCGACCGCAGCCGTGGCGAGCGCCGCCGCGGCCAGCCACCACCGCGACGTCCGGCGCGCAAGAGCGACCACGCCTGCGCCGGCGATCGCCCCGCCGACGACCCAGCCGAGCACGGACGGAAGGAAGGCCAGCGTCCACGCGCTCCAGCTCTGCAGCGAGATCCCGTACCGGCGCTGCGACCACTCGGTCACGACGGCCGAGGGCACCGCTGCGAGCCAGAGCGCGAGGCCGAGGAGCGCGCCGGTCACCCAGGCGCGGGCTCTCGGCGGCCTGAGCGCCAGGAGCGCGAGCGCCCCGAGCTGCAGCGCGAACGCGCCGAGCTCCGCGAGCCGAATCGCGCGAACGTGCCCGTCCGCCCGCTTCAGCTCGCCCGGCGTGAAGAAGTCGCTCGCCGAGACGTGCGCCGCCGGGAGGTTCGCCGGGACGCGCGTCCGCCAGAGCCAGACCGCTGCGGCCAGCCACAGCGCAGCGAGGACGAGTAGCGTTCCCGCCCTGCCGATGCGCGTCGCCGTCGTGTCCGACATCCACGGAAATCTGCACGCGCTGGAGGCGGTCATGTCGGCCGTGGACGCCCTCGAGACCGACGAGCTCTGGTGCCTGGGCGATCTCGTCGGATACGGGCCGCGGCCGAACGAGTGCTGCGGCGCGATCCGAGGGCGC
This sequence comes from Gaiellaceae bacterium, assembly GCA_033857355.1. Classification (GTDB taxonomy): domain Bacteria; phylum Actinomycetota; class Thermoleophilia; order Gaiellales; family Gaiellaceae; genus UBA5186. The sequence goes on from JAWVDL010000370.1 coordinate 946, forward strand.
GCTTCGGTGTGCCTGGCGGGGAACCACGATCTGGGCGTGCTGGGCACCATCGACCTCGCCGAGTTCAGCGACGAAGCGGCCGCCGCCGCCTACTGGACGCGCTCGATCCTCGAGGAAGAAGCGCGCAGCTTCCTCGCCGGGCTGCAGCCGAGCGGCAAGGCCCAGGGGCTCGAGCTGTACCACGCGAGCCCGCTCGACCCGGTCTGGGAGTACGTACTCACGGAGGAGGCTGCGCGGGCCGCCCTGGAGGCCACGCAGGCCCCGGCCGTCCTTGTCGGGCACAGCCACGTCGCGCTGGCACTGACGCCCGAGAACGGAGAGATCGCCGGCGGGATGGCCGCGGACGGCGCGAGCGCCGACTTCGGCGAGCGCCGGTTCCTCCTCAACCCCGGCTCGGTCGGCCAGCCCCGCGACGGCGACCCACGCGCCGCCTTCCTCGTGCTGGACCTCGACGCGCGCCGCGCAGAGTTCCACCGTGTCGAGTACCCGATCGAGCGAACGCAGCGGGAGATCGCCGACGCCGGGCTCCCGGCCGTCCTCGCACAGCGGCTCTCGGTCGGGCAATGAAGCCGCGGATCGCGCTCTTGACGCTGACGGTCGCGCTGGCCGGCTGCGGCGGTTCCCGAACGTCGGCTCCCGAGCCGACCCTGCCTGCGGCGCTGGCGGCCCGCCTCGCGAGCTACGCCGACGAGACGTCGCGGCTCGCGAGCGCGGGAGACGCGTGCGGCGCCCGCGTGCAGGCGCTCGCGCTCCAGCACGCGACGGTCGCCGCGATCAACGCGCGGCGCGTGCCCGGCCCGCTGCAGGAGCCGTTGCAGAACGCCGCCAACGAGATCGTGAACCGCCTCGTCTGCACCCCTCCGCCGGCGCAGCCGACGACCGGCGCGAATAAGGGCAAGAAGCACGGCAAAGCGAAGGCCAAGGGTCATGGCAAGAAGGACGAGGAATGAGCACGGAGATCCTCGCCGCGCGCTACCGCATCGAGCAGCCGCTCGGCCAGGGCGGAATGGCGAGCGTGTATCTCGCCCGCGACGAGGAGCTCGACCGGCCCGTCGCGCTGAAGATCCTCGCCGACAACCTCGCCGGGGACGCCACGTTCCGCGATCGGTTCGAGCGCGAGGCGAGGCTCGCGGCGCGACTGAGCCATCCGAACGTCGTGCGCGTGTTCGACGTCGGCGAGAGCGAGGGCCGGCCGTTCATCGTCATGGAGTACGTGGAGGGCGACACGGTCGCGGACGAGTTGGCGCGGCACGGAGCGCTGCCGCCGGCTCGAGCGGTCGACCTGGCGCTGCAGATCTGCAGCGGCCTGGAGGCGGCGCACGCGTCCGGGCTCGTGCACCGCGACGTCAAGCCGCGGAACCTGCTCCTGCGACCGGACGGGGTGCTGAAGATCGCCGACTTCGGGATCGCGCGAGCGGCGGAATCGACTCGGCTGACGGAGATCGGCACGATCCTCGGCACGGCGGCCTACCTCGCCCCTGAGCAGGCCGAGGGGCTCGAAGCCACGCCGGCCGCCGATCTCTACTCCGTGGGCGCGGTGCTGTACGAGCTGCTCACGGGACGGGTGCCCTACGCGGCGACCTCGCTCGTCGAGCTGCTCGCCAAGCAGCAGGCAGGACCGCCCGCGCCGATCGGCGGTGTGCCGGCGTCGCTCGAGCTGGCCGTCGTCCGCTGCCTCGACCCGGATCCGGCCGAGCGCCCTCCTTCCGCGGCCGCGCTTGCCGGCGAGCTGGCCGCTGCGCAGGCGCCGACGGTCCCGCTCGAGCGCGGCGCTCCCGGCCCGCCGGCGCTGCACGTCGGCAGCCAGCGCCGCCGCTGGGGCGTCGTCGTACTTCTCGCGCTGGCGCTCGTCGCGCTCTATTTCGTCGTCCGTTCGCGGAACACGGGGATGTCCGCGCCGCCCGCGCCCGCGAAGGTCGCGCCGATTCCGGTCGGCGCGACGCCCGCCGAGGAAGCGCGGAACCTCGCCGCGTGGCTACGAGCGCGCGCTAGAGGTTGACCGGCTCGGCCGCATGGGTCGTGCCGAAGGTGATGCCTTCGCGCGAGAGCGCGACCTGGACTTCCTCACGCGCCTTGTAGATCCGCCACTTGACCGTGGCGAGGGTGATCTCGAGCGAATCGGCGATCTCGCCGTAGGCGAGCCCGACGACGTCCCGGAGCAGCAAGGCCATCTTGAGGTCGACGTTCAGGTTCTCGACCGCACGCCAGACCGCGTCGATTGCCTCGATGCGCTCGAACGGCGCATCGACGACCTCGAGCGGCGGGATGTCCTCGAGTGCAACGACCGCCCGCGGCCGCCGCTCGTGCGCCCGCAACTCGTCCAGCACCCTGTTCTTCGTCACCTGGAACATCCAGGTCGTGAACTTCGACCGGAGCGAGAACTTCGGCAGGCCCTGGAACACGCGCAGGAACACCTCCTGCGTCAGATCCTCGGCGAGAGAACGGTCTCCGACGAGACGGAGAACGTAGTTGTAGACAGGCGTTTCGTAAGCGCGAACGATCAGGCTGAAGGCTCGTTCGTCGCCTCGTTGCGCCTTCCGCAGAACCGCTAGATCTGGCTGCTGAAGCGACAAGACGCGGGAGTATAACCCCTATCCAGCCGACTGGATCAGGTTTCTGCCAGTCATCTGTAAGGGTTTGTCGAGCCCCAAAAGGGCGAGGGCGGTTGGCATCAGGTCGGACAGCTCTCCGGGCCCCGAAAGGGACACCTCGGTATCCGTGACGATCAGTGGGACCGGATTCGTGGTGTGCGCCGTGTGCGGGCTGGTGCCGTCCGGCTCCAGCATTTGCTCTGCATTCCCGTGGTCGGCGGTGATCAGCGACACGCCTCCGGCGCGTTGGACGGCGCTCACGACTTCCGCGAGGCATTCGTCCGTGGTTTCCACGGCCTTCACCACCGCGGGTATCACGCCGGTGTGCCCGACCATGTCGGGGTTCGCGAAGTTGACGACGCCGAAGCGATAGCCGGAGCCGATCTCCTCGTCGAAGCGGCGTGCGACCTCCCGGGCCGACATCTCCGGCTTCAGGTCGTAGCTCGGGACGTCGCGCGGCGAAGGGACGAGCACGCGCGTCTCCCCCGGCCACTCGTCTTCCTTGCCGCCGTTGAAGAAGTAGGTGACGTGCGCGTACTTCTCGGTCTCGGCGACGTGGAGCTGCCTCGCGCCATGTTCTGCAAGAACCTCCGCCATCGTCTCGGGCACGTCTTGTTCGGCGAACGCGACGGGGCAATCGAACTCGTCGCTGTACCGTGTCATGGTCGTGATATCGGCACCGAGCTCGAGCAGCCGCATCACCAATTGGCGCATTCGATCGGGGCGGAAGTTGAAGGCGATCACTGCGTCGCGCTCGATGTCGAGGTGCGGCCGGCCGCGCAAGACGACCGGGACGATGAACTCGTCGGTGATACCGGCCGCATGGCTCGATCGGATTGCTTCGGCAGCGTCGTCGGCCTCGACTCCGCGGCCCTCGGCGATCGCCGCGACCGCGAGCTCGGTGCGCTCCCAGCGCCGGTCACGGTCCATGGCGTAGTAACGCCCGCAGATCGTGGCGATCCGGTCCGCCGGCAGCTCGGCGACGTCCCGCGCGGCGGAGGTCGGCGAGACGTCACGACCGTCCGTGAAGGCGTGGATCCAGGTTCGCTCGGCCATCTCCTCGCGGCGTGCGAGCTCGAGCAGCGCGCGTAGGTGATCGATGTGAGAGTGGACGCCGCCGTACGAGACGAGTCCGAGCAGGTGGACGTCTCCCCCACGCTCCCTGGCCCGACGAAACGCACCGACGAGCGCCTCGTTCTCGAAGATCGCGCCGCTCGAGACTGCGCGGTTCACGCGCTGGAGGTCCTGGTCGAGGATCCGGCCCGAGCCGATCGTCAAGTGCCCGACCTCCGAGTTGC
>JAWVDL010000371.1:0-3486 GCA_033857355.1 Gaiellaceae bacterium
CACCGCATGCACGGCCCGTGGAGACGGGCCTCGAACGCGAGCTGGAAGACCGTTCCCGTGGAGGCACGGCTGATCGCAAGCTCGGCGGGCAGCTCTGCGGGGACGAACAGGTAGCGCTGGCCGGCCAAATCGAGCGGAGCGAGCTCGATCTCGACGGCATCGCGGTACTCCTCGCCGGAGCGGAGCTTCACCGAGCGGAGGCTGAAGCTCTTCATCCCTCCAGGGTAGCGCCCGTTACGCCAGGCTTGGCGGACGCAGCTGGACGAGCGGCGGCAGGGTCGGGACCGGCCGGTCGCGGATCACGCTGCGGCCGACGCGGTTCGGAGCCGGCTCCGGGATACCGGCGGCGAGCGAGCCGGGACGTCGGCGCTTCTCGACGCTCAGCACGACCGCCGCGACGATCGCGAGCCCGGCGAACACCGTCCGGCCGCCGAACGGCTCGGAGAGCACGAGCGCTCCCAGCGCGACTGCGACGACCGGGTTCACGTACGCGTACGTCCCGACGAGCGCCGTCGGAGCCGGCGAGCGGAGCAGCCAGGTGTACGCGGTGTACGTGATCAGCGAGCCGACGACGACGAGGTACGCGAACGCGGCGAGCGAGGAACCCGAGATCTGCTCGACGTGCAGCCGCCCGAGCTCACCCGTCGAAAAGCCCACGACCGAGAGCAGCACGCCTGCGGTGAGCATCTGCATCCCTGCGGCGAGCGAGGGCTGGACGTGATTCCACGGATGCCGTGCTCCCAGCGAGCCGGCTGCCCAGGCGAGCGACGCGACGAGGATGACGATCGAGCCGAGAACGTCGATCGTGCCGCCTCCGCCGACGAGGAACGCCACGCCGACCAGGCCCGCGCCGATGCCCGCCAGCGCCCTGAGCGAAAGGCGCGCGCCGAAGAAGACCCGGTCGAGCAGGGCGAGCCAGAGCGGAGTCGTCGCCACGAGCAGTGCGGCTATGCCCGACCCGACGCGCTGCTCCGCCCAGGCGATTCCACCGTTTCCGACGAGCAGCAGGGCGAATCCCACGCCTGTGGCCGCGACCCACTGCCGCGTCGTCGGAGCGGCTGCGCCGCGACGGCGCGCCCACGCGTAGAGGACCGCGCCGGCGAGCAGGAACCGGGCGGACGACATGAGGAAGGGCGGCAGCGTGCGCACCGCAACCGCGATCGCGAGGTACGTCGACCCCCACACCACGTAAACGGTGCCGAGGGCGAGCCAGATAGCCGCATTCACGCGGCCGTTGAGCAGCCGCGTCACGAACGGGCTACCTAGGAGCGGGGCACGCCGGGGAACCAGCCGCGCCGGTCGCGATCGTCGTACCGGGACTCCCCGGTGAAGACTGCGAGCGGCCCTGCGGCCAGAACTGCGATGAGCAGGATGATGAACGTCATGCACTCATGATCGGCACGCGACACGATTAGGACAAATCCAGCTATGATTGTCTTTGATTATGGAACCTGATCGTTGGCTGGGCGTCGAATTGCGCCATCTCGCGGCTCTCGAAGCGGTCTCGCGCGAGGGCTCGTTCGGCCGTGCCGCGACGGCGCTCGGCTACACGCAGTCCGCGGTCAGCCAGCAGATCGCGACGCTCGAGCGAATCGTGGGCGAGAAGCTCATCGAGCGTCCGGGAGGCCCCAAGCCCGTCTCGCTGACCGAAGCCGGCCGGCTGCTCCTGCGCCATGCGGAGGCGATCGTCGCCCGCATCGCGGCTGCCCAGGCTGACCTCACGGCTCTCCACGACGGAGAGGCGGGAACGCTCCGCGTCGGCATCTACCAGAGCATCGGGCAGCGGATCCTTCCGGACGTGATGCGACGCTACGCGGCCGCTTGGCCGCTGGTCGAGGTGACGCTCACCGAGTCCGCTTCGGACGAGGAGCTCCTGCAGCTTGTCGAGCGCGGCGAGCTTGACCTGACGTTCGCCGACCTGCCGCTGATCGAGGGACCCTTCGAGTTCGTCGAGCTCCTCCGCGACCCCTGGCTGCTCGTCGTCCCGAAAGACTCGCCGCTTGCCGATCGCGCCAGCCCGCCGCCGCTCCGCGAGATCGCGCAGCTCGACCTGATCGGCTTCCGTCAGTGCCGCAGCATGACGCAGATCGAGGCCGTGCTGCGACGCCCGATCGAGTTCGTCTTCCGCTCCGACCACAACGGGACGGTGCAGGGACTCGTCGGAGCCGGGGTCGGTGCGGCGCTCCTCCCCAGCCTCGCGGTCGATCCCAACGACGAGGCGACCCGGCAGATCGAGCTCGGGGCGAACGTCCCGCCGCGCCTGATCGCCGTCGCCTGGCATCGCGACCGCTACCGGTCGCCGGCCGCCAAGGCGTTCACCGAGCTTGCGGCAGAGGTCTGCTCGGAGCTCGACTCGGAGCTGGCGCTAGCGGGCTAGTACGGCGCGTCGTCGTTCGACGACGACGCGGAGATCGGCTCCGACGCCGCGGCGACTCCGGCCACCACGTGCTCCTGCGAGCGCTCGTGCAGCCGCTCGCGGCCACGCTTCACCGCACCGAGGAACTTGTCCAGGTTGACCTCGAGGGTCGAGAGGATGCCGTCGGCCCAGTCCTCCATCTCGAGCCGCGTCTCGCGGGCCTGGCGCCGCGCGTCGTCGACGATGTCCTGAGCCTGGCGCTCGGCGATCTTGACGATCTCGGTCTGGGATGCCTCGCGGACGGCCTGCTCGCGCGCCTCGCCCAGCAGCCGGTCGGTCTCGCGCTTCGCCTCGGCGAGCATCTCTTGGCGCTCCTTGACGATCCAGCGAGCCTGCTTGATCTCCTCGGGGATCGTCGCCCGCATCTGGTCGAGGATGTCGTAGATCTCCTCGCGGTCGATGCGCACCTGGTCGGTGAGCGGCACGGCCTTCGCGTTGTGCACGAGGTCGTCCAGCTTGTCGATGAGTACCAGTACGTCCATTGGGGCCTCCGAAGTCTACTCAGTCGGGTCGGACACGCCGAAGGCGCCGACTCGGCGGCGCCGTCTCAGCGCGTGCGGGCTTTGCCCGGATGCGCGGCTGAAACGACCGGTCGAACCGTCGATGGTTTCCCGCACGCCGCCCTACTCCTGCGGGTTCTCCGGCGTGCCGGGACGACCCTGCGGATAGACCGACTTGAAGCGCGCCGCGACGGCCGGCGGCACGAGTTCGGCGACGTCGCCGCCGAAGGACGCGATCTCCTTGACCCCGCTCGACGAGACGAAGCTGACGCTCGGGCTCGCCATCACGTAGACCGTCTCGACGTCCGCGGCGAGCGTCCGGTTCAGCTGGTTCATCTGGAACTCCCACTCGAAGTCGGAGATGACGCGGAGTCCCTTCACGATCACCTTCGCGTCCCAGCGCCGCGCGAAGTCGACGACGAGCTCGGAGAAGACCTCCACCTCCACGTTCTCGAGCTCGCCGAGCGCGTCCCGTAGGAACTCGACGCGCTCGTCGAGTGAGAAGAGCGGCTTCTTGTGGCGCGGCTCGCCGACGACGCCGACGACGAGCCGGTCGAAGATCCCGGCGGC
>JAWVDL010000372.1:0-7552 GCA_033857355.1 Gaiellaceae bacterium
TCCGATATCGCCTGCAGGCATCCCCAAAAGGGGTAGGTCTGCCGGCCCCGCGCCGAGATGGCCCAGCTGGGCTAGCTCAGGCGGTCTCCTTCAGCTCCGCGGTGCACGTCGTGCGACCGCGCTTCTCTAGGTACTGCTGGTGGTAGTCCTCGGCCGGGTAGAAGGTCGCCGCCGGCTCGATCTGCGTGACGATCGGCTTGCGGTAGCGCGCCTGCTCCTCCGCTTTCGAGCGTAGGGCGGCCTCTCGCTGCTCCTCGTCCTCCGCGAACACGACCGAGCGGTAGTTGTCCCCGACGTCCCAGCCTTGGCGGTTCAGCTGCGTCGGATCGTGCTTGCGCCAGAACACCTCGAGCAGCTCGTCGTACGAGACGCGCTCGGGGTCGTACGTCACCTGGACGACCTCCGCGTGGCCCGTCGTGTGCGAGCAGACGTCCTCGTAGGTCGGGTTCTCGAGCGTCCCGCCCTCGTAGCCCACTTCGGTCTTCGCCACCCCGGGGATCTGCCGAAACGCCGCCTCGACGCCCCAGAAGCAACCGGCTCCGAACGTTGCCTTCTTCACTACTCCTCCTCCAGCTTCAGTGCCGCCGAATTGATGCAGTACCGCAGGCCGGTCGGCCCGGGACCGTCGGGAAAGACATGGCCGAGATGGCCTTCACAGCTCGAGCAGAGCACCTCCGTGCGGCGCATGAAGAGGCTCGAGTCGCTCTCCTCCTCGACCGCGTCGGCGCTCGTCGGCGCCGTGAACGCCGGCCAGCCGCAGCCCGAGTCGTACTTCGCGTCGGAGCGGAAGAGCTCCGCGCCGCAACCGGCGCAGCGGTAGACGCCGTCCTCGAACGTGTGGTCGTACTCGCCGGTGAACGGCGCCTCCGTGCCCTTCTGCCGCAGCACCTTGTACTGCTCGGGCGTCAGCTCGGCGCGCCACTGCTCCTCGGTCTTCGTCACCTTCGATGTCAACAGAATCCTTTCTTCGAGTTCCTGCTCTTCAGTGTCGCAGGAGCCCGATTCGTTACGCCAGCCGCGTCGCCCGCACGGCGACGAAATGGCCCGTCAGGTACCGGGTCGGAGCGCGTTCCAGCCGCTCGAGCGCCGCGAGCGCGCGCAGGAAGCGCCCGCCGCCCTGGATGCGCTGGCCGATCATGACCGCAACCGGCCGCGGTGCGTGGACGATCGCGGTGGTCTCCTCGACGGCGAAGCCCGACTCCTCCAGGACCGCGTTGAGTCGCGAACGGCCGTAGGTCGCGCCCACGTGGTACGGGAGGAGCCCGAGGCGCGCACTCGCGCCGGCCCAGCGGAGCCAGATCCGGTTGAACGCGTCTCGCGGGAGCGCCTTCGCCAACGCGACCAGCGGGTTCGCGGGATTGTCCAGCGTGAGGATGAGCGTCCCGCCCGGGCGGAGGACACGTGCGAGCTCGAGCACGCTCCGGTCGATCTCGGACGCGTCGTCGAAGTGGTCGAGCGTCGAGTTCGACACGATCGCGTCGAAGGAGCCGTCCTCGAACGGCAGCGCGTGGACATGCGCGACCCTCGCGTCGAGGTCGGGATATCGCTCTGCAGCGGCGATCACGATCGCGCGGGCGACGTCCACGCCGACGACGCGCTCGCTGTGGGCCGCGATCGCCGGATAGAGACCTTCGCCCATGGCCTCGTCCCAGAGGTCGGTCTTGAGCGTCGTCCCGGTTCCCGGCGGCAGCCAGCGCTCGACGAGCGCGCTGTTCACGCGGTCGCTGTGCCGTCGCCACAGAGTTTGCGAAGGCGCGCGCTGCCAGACCTCCGCGACGGCCTCCCAGTCGACGGTGCTCCCGGTCGTCGCGACGAGGCGCTCCGCCGTGACTACGCGCCTTTCTGAGCCTCGAGCTGCCGCGGCTCGACAGGCTCGCCGTCCGGATCCGGGTGGCTCTCGAACCCGTACTTGACGATCGCGCGCTTCGCCGCCCGCACCTCGTCGAGCCGGCGCACGGGCCGGTCGTGCGGAGCCTCCTTCAGCAGCTCGGGCTCTTCCGCCGCCTCACGCGCGATCGCAAGCATCGCCTCGCAGAACGCATCGAGGATCTCCTTCGGCTCGGTCTCCGTCGGCTCGATCATCAGCGCCTCCGGGACGATCAGCGGGAAGTAGATCGTGGGCGGGTGGAAGCCGTAGTCCATCAGGCGTTTCGCCACGTCGAGCGCCGTGATCCCGTGCTCGCGTTTGAGCGTGCGGGCGCTGAGCACGAACTCGTGCATGCAGTGGCGGTCGAAGGGGAGGTCGTAGGCGTCCTTCAGCCGTGCGAGCAGGTAGTTGGCGTTGAGGACGGCCACCTCGGACATCTCGCGCAGGCGCGGGCCGTAGGAGCGGATGAACGCGTACGAGCGGACGAAGACGCCGAACGGGCCGGTGAACGCGCGCACCTTCCCGATCGTCTTCGGGCGGTCGTAGTCGAGGCCGAAGCTGCCGTCGTCCCGCCTGATCACCGCGGGCACCGGCAGGAAGGGCTCGAGGGTCTTGCGGACCGCGATCGGCCCGCCTCCGGGGCCACCGCCGCCGTGGGGCTGCGAGAACGTTTTGTGCAGGTTGATGTGGACGATGTCGAACCCCATGTCGCCCGGCCGTGAGATGCCGCAGACGGCGTTGAGGTTCGCGCCGTCGTAGTACATGAGCGCTCCCGCGCCGTGGAAGATCCGCGTGATCTCCTCGATGTTCTCGTCGAACAAGCCCAGCGTGGACGGATTGGTGAGCATGAGAGCCGCGGTCTCCTCGGTGACCTTCTCGCGGAGGTCGTCGACGTCGATGTTCCCGCGCGGGTCGGTCGCGACCGGCGTGACCTCGTAGCCCGCCATCGTGACGCTCGCCGGGTTCGTGCCGTGCGCCGTGTCGGGAATGACGACCTTGCGGCGACCGGTGTCCCCGCGCTCGTCGAAGTACGCGCGGACGAGCATCAGCCCGGTCAGCTCGCCCTGGGAGCCCGCGGCGGGCTGGAGGGACACCGCATCGAGGCCGGTGACCTCGGCCAGGATCTCCTGCAGGCGCCACATCAGCTCGAGCGCGCCTTGCGCTCCGTCTTCCTCCTGCAGCGGGTGGAGATCCTTGAAGCCGGGCAGCGCGACGATGCGCTCGTTGACGCGCGGGTTGTACTTCATCGTGCACGAGCCGAGCGGGTAGAAGCCGGTGTCGATCCCGAAGTTCCGGGTCGAGAGCTCGGTGAAGTGGCGGAGCACCTCGGGCTCGGCGAGCTCGGGAAGCCGCGGCGGCTCGGCACGCCGGAGCTCGGCCGGCACCTCGGCAGCAGGCAACCCTTCAGGCCGCGGGATCTCGGACGCCCTGCGGCCCGCTTGTGACTTCTCGTAGATCAGCTTCGTCACCTGGCGAGCACCTCGGCCAGCCGGTCGATCTCGTCGCGAGTTCGCTTCTCGGTCACCGCGACGAGCACCACATCGTCGAGGCCGTGGTAGTCGCGGCCGAGCGCGTAGCCCGGGTGGATTCCTTGCGCCCGCGCCTCGCGGATCGCATCGCGCGCGGGTCGTCCGACCCGTACGGCAAACTCCTTGAATGTTGCCTGTTCGGGAAACGCGAGTGTGGCTCCGGCCGCCGTCAGGCGCTCCTTCGCATAGGCGGCAAGCGCGAGGCAGGTCTCCCCCGTGTCGCGCAGTCCTTGCGGACCCAGCCACGACAGATGCACGAGCCCGGCCAGGGCCAGAAGGGTCTGGTTCGTCGTGATGTTCGACGTGGCCTTCTCGCGGCGAATGTGCTGCTCGCGGGTCTGCAGGGTGAGGACATAGCCGCGCTCGCCCGCGGCGTCTAGCGTCTCGCCGACGATCCGCCCGGGCATCCGCCGGACGAACTCGGAGCGCGCTGCGAGGAAGCCGTAGTGCGGGCCGCCGTACGACTGGTAGTTGCCCGCGCTCTGACCCTCGCCGATCGCGAGCGCGCAGCCGTAGTTTCCGGGCGCTTCCAACACGCCGAGGGAGATCGGGTCGACGTGTGCGACCGCGAGGGCACCGGCATCGTTCGCTGCGGCCGCCAGCTCCGGCGCGGGCTCCAGGCAGCCGAAGAAATTGGGCTGCTGGAAGATCACGCAGGCGGCATCCTCGGCGGCCCGACGGAGCTCCTCCGGATCGGTGACCCCGCCGCGGTGCGGCACCTCGACGACCTCGAGGCCGAAGCCGACGGCGTACGTCTTGACGACCTGGCGGACCTGGGGATTCGTCGCTTCGGTGACGACGACCTTCGCCCGTCCGGTCGCGTGCTTCGCGACGTAGCAGGCGTCGGCAGCCACCGTCGTCCCGTCGTAGCCCGACGCGTTGGAGACGTCCATCCCGGTCAGCTCGCAGATCGCGGTCTGGTATTCGAAGATCGCCTGCAGGATCCCCTGGCTCATCTCCGGCTGGTACGGCGTGTACGCGGTCAGGAACTCGCCGCGCGAAAGCACCGTGTCCACGAGCGCCGGGACGTAGTGGTCGTAGATCCCCGCGCCGAGGAACGAGACCTCGCGCCCGGTGTCGACGTTGCGCGCGGCGAGCTCCTCCAGATGCGCCATGAGCTCCTGCTCGGAGAGCGGCGGCTCGAGGTCGAGCTCGCGGTCGAAACGGACGCCTACGGGGATCTGCTCGAAGAGCGCGTCGACCGAGCCGACTCCGATCGCGCCGAGCATCGCCTCGCGGTCGGCGTCGGTGAGCGAGAGATAGCTCACTGCTCGGCGACGAAGCTCTTGTACGCCTCGGCGTCGAGCAGGCTTTCCACCTCGGAGGGATCGGACATCCGGATCCGCACGAGCCACCCGTCGCCGTAGGGGTCCTCGTTGACGGTCTCCGGCGCGTCGACGACCCGCGCGTTCACCTCGAGCACCTCGCCGGAGAGCGGCGCGATCACGTCCGAAACGGCCTTGACCGATTCGACCTCTCCGTATGACGCGTCCTTGGCGATGCTCTGACCGTCCTGCGGAGGCTCGAAGTGCACGAGCTCTCCGAGCGCGTCCTGCGCGAACCACGTGACTCCGAGCACCGCCTCGTCGCCCTCGATCAGCGCCCAATCGTGCTCGCGGTGGTACCGCAGGTTCTCGGGGTAGCTCTCGTTCGCCGCCACTTACGGCTCCTTCCGCTTGTAGATGGGCTTCTTGACCACTTCGGCGCTGCGAGGCCGGCCGCGGACGTCGATCGTCAGCTGCGTCGCCGGCGCCGCCTGCTCCGCGGGCACGTACCCGAGGCCGATGCCCTGGTCGAGCATCGGCGAGTGCGTGCCGGACGTCACCTCGCCGCCGCCTTCGATCGACATGCCCTGACGCGGGATCGCTCGTTCGGACATGACGAACGCCACGAGCTTGCGCGCCGGGCCTTCCTCCTTGATCTGGCGCAGCTTTTCGACGCCGGTGAAGTCAGTCTCGAGCGCGCACGCCCACCCCAGGCCGGCCGAGATCGGATCGGTGTCTTCCCTGATGTCGTTGCCATGCAGCGGGAAGCACACTTCCAGCCGAAGCGTGTCCCGCGCACCGAGCCCGCACGGGACGACGCCGCGAGCGATCACGGCGTCCCAGAGCTCGACCGCATCGTCGGTCATCGCCATCAGCTCGCAGCCGTCCTCGCCGGTGTAGCCCGTCCGGTTCACCATCACCTCGATCCCGTCGATCTCGGCCATGTCGAAGGTGAACGACTTCGCGGGAGGAAGGCCGAGGCGCTCGATCGCGCGCGGGCCCTGAACAGCGAGGAGCGCGTACTCGTCCGAGACGTCGCGCACGTCGGAGCCGCGGTGCTCGCGGTTCTTCACCCACTCGTAGTCCGCCTCGCGGTTCGACGCGTTGACGATCAGCAGGTAGCGGAACTCGTCGAGCCGATAGACGATCAGGTCGTCGATGATCCCGCCGTCCTCGTTGGTCAGCAGTGTGTACTGCGCGGCGCCGATCCCGATGCGGTCGAGATCGTTCGAGAGCAGCGACTGCAGGAGGTCGTGCGCGCGTGGGCCTTCGACCTCGATCTCACCCATGTGGGACACGTCGAAGACGCCGGCGTCCGTGCGGACGGCGCGATGCTCCTGGATCACGCCCTCGTACTGGACCGGCATCTCCCAGCCCGCGAACGGAACCATCCGCGCGCCCGCGGCCACGTGGCGCTCGTGCAGGGGAGTGCGGAGCAGTGTCTGCATTCGCGCCGGATGCTAACGGCGCGCTACAGGCTCAGGAGTCGCGCAGGAACGGCGGGACGTCGAGCACGTCGCCGGGGACCTCGAAGCCCGGCGTCGAGACAGCCTCGCCGACGGGTGCGGACGGGATCGGCGCGTCGGTCGCCGCCTCGCGCCGGCGACGGCGCCGCCCGCCGAAGCCGGTCGCGATCACGGTGACACGAACTTCGTCGCCGATCGAGTCGTCGATGACGGCGCCGAAGATCACGTTCGCGTTCTGGTCGGCGGCGCTCGTGACGACCTCGGCTGCCTCGTTGACCTCGAAGAGGCCGATCTCGGTGCCGCCGGTGACGTTGAGCAGGATTCCGGTCGCGCCCTCGATCGACGCCTCGAGCAGCGGCGACGAGACGGCCGCTCGCGCAGCTTCGGCGGCGCGGTTCTCGCCCGACGCCGTGCCGATGCCCATCAGCGCCGACCCGGCGTCGCGCATGATCGTCCGCACGTCGGCGAAGTCGAGGTTGACCAGCCCGGGAACGGTGATCAGATCGGTGATCCCCTGGACGCCCTGACGGAGAATGTCGTCCGCGATCCCGAAGGCCTCCATGATCGAGGTCTTCTTCTCGACGACCTGGAGCAGCCGGTCGTTCTCGATCACGATCAGCGTGTCGACGCGATCGCGGAGCGCGTCGATCCCGCGCTCGGCCTGGTCAGAGCGCCGCCGGCCTTCGACGGCGAACGGTCGCGTGACGACACCGACGGTGAGCGCGACCAGCTCGGGGCCGAGCTCGGCCACGATCGGCGCGCCGCCCGTGCCGGTCCCGCCACCCTCGCCGGCCGTGACGAAGATCATGTCGGCGCCCTTGAGCGACTCCTTCAGCTCGTCCCGGCTCTCCTGCGCGGCGGCCTGCCCGACGGCTGGATCCGCGCCGGCACCGAGCCCGCGAGTGGCCTTGCTGCCGATGTGGATCTTCACGTCGGCGTCGCACATCAGCAGCGCCTGCGCGTCGGTGTTCACCGCGATGAACTCGACGCCGGAGAGTCCGGCATCGACCATGCGATTGACCGCGTTCGTACCGCCGCCGCCGACGCCGACGACTTTGATCACCGCGAGGTAATTACCGGCTTGATCTCTCACTCTCAACCTGGCTCGACCTGAAGCTGTAGTGGAGCGTGGGGTCGCCGAGCCACTCCTTCCGCTGGAGCGTACGGACCGTTGGCGCGCTTGTCAACGACGATAGCCACAGTCAACCCTAAGGCTGAACCTTCGACTTGAGGGTTGATCCGGAAACCGGGCGCTGCGGGACGCTGACGTCGAGATACGACCCCGGGCCGACGAACGGCAAGGCCCTCCGAGCCACGGCGAGCTTGAGCAGCAGGTCGGCCGGCTCCCCGAAGCGAAGCTCCACGCCGTCGCGGAGGAACAAGGTCAGTCCGGTCTCCCCCGTTTGCACGGTGCGGATCGACCGG
>JAWVDL010000373.1:0-18020 GCA_033857355.1 Gaiellaceae bacterium
GGGCGCGACCGCGATGTTCATCACGTGCCAGGCATCGACGTACCGGGAGATGATCAGGTACCCGACGAGCACGTCGCTCTCCGTGTCGAAGGCGCCCAGGCAGATCGAGGACGGCTTGGCGAGCTCGCCGGCGAACATCGAGCGCGACCAAGGCGTCGGATAGGCCTCGCGCTCGATCTCCTCGATCCGGTCGAGGTCGCGCATCTCGAGGCGCCGCAGCTCGATCGTCATCGCAACGCCCGGTCGGCGTCGGGGACGCGGACATAGATCGGCTCGACGAGCTCAACCGGGCCGAACGAGGAGGCGAGGGCCGCATGGAAGCGTGCGCGAGGAACGTGGCGCTCGTCCTCGTCGGGAGGGACGACGGCGCCTGCGGCCTCGAGCGTTGCGCGATAGCGAACCGCGCCGTCCCCTACGCAGACGGTGCCCGGGTCGAGCTCGAGCGCGTCGGGCGCCAGCGCCCTCGGCGTCGGGTCGGCGACGAAGATCTCGCGGCGACGCGCGTCGATCACCGGCAGAGCGCCGGGCGCCCCGGCGGCGAGTGCGTCCAGCGTGGAGACTCCCGCGACGGCGAGGTCGAGGCCGAGTGCGAGGCCACGCGCGGTTGCAAGCCCGATGCGCACGCCCGTGAAGCTGCCGGGCCCGGTACCGACCGCGAGACCGCCGAGGTCGCCCGGCCGGGCCCCGGCTTGCCGAAGCAGCGCGTCCACGTCCTCGAGCAGCGTCACAGCCCGCGAGGTCCGCTCGCCGAGCACCTCCCCGTCGTCCACGAGCGCGCTGGCGGCGACCTCCGTCGCCGTATCGAACGCGAGCACGAGGCCTCGGCCCATCGGGCGGAGGTTACCGCCGCGGCTGCTTTTTCTTCTTCGGCTTCGGCTTCGGCTTCACGGTCGTCTGGAGCGCGACGATGTGGTTCGCGCGCGCTCGGTCCGTTCTGGGCTCGCGCTCCTCGCTGATCGCCACCGCGCCGGGAAGAAAGCCTTGTGTCTCGCGCGTCGTGTTCCGAAGCACGGTTCCGGCGCGCGCTGTGACCTTGAACTTGATCGTGATCTTCGTCGAGGCGCCGACGGCGAGCGAGCCGAGCCGGCAACCGATCGCCCCGAAGTTCGCCTCCGCCGGAGGCGTGCACGCGCCCTGTGCCGCGGTGACTCCGGTGACGCGCGTCCCCACCGGCACCTCCTCGTAGAACAGGACGCCGTCGGCCTGCCCTGGCCCGGCGTTCGTCACCGTCGCCGAATGGGTGAGCGTCCCGCCGGTGACGACGGGATCCGGTGTGTCCCTTGCCCGCAGCTCGAGGTCGGCGAAAGCGGAGAGGCACCCGTGCTGGCGCCACACGCCGGCGCGGTTGAGCGCCGTGTCGCGATAGGCGGCTGGATGAGTGTCCGGCGACGTCATGAACGAGCCGCTGAAGAGCGCAACCCAGGCGTTGAAGGCGTACTCGACGCCCCAGGCTCCGTACTCGCTGATCGTGTTGTCGTCGGGCGGGCACTGATGGACCGGGCCCTCGGCGTGGCGTGCCTCGTGCACGAGCGTCTCGAGCATCGCCTGGACGGGACCGTTCCAGTTCCGGGCCGGGTCGGCGAAGCGGGAGATGTCGAGGATGCCCGGGTTGCCGACGACGATCACGCCCGCGGGGCTGCAGCAGAAGCCGCCAGTACCGAACGGCAGGTTGCTCACCTTGACCCCATGGATCGCGTGCGCGAACCAGTCGCCGAGCGTGAGCGGCGTCCACGGCAGCGGTTGCGAGAAACGCAGCTCGTTCAGCACGAGAAGCGACTGGAACGTCCGCATCTGGACGGCGTTCAGGTCGGCGGAGCCGGCCCCTGCGGTGCAGACGAGCGGCCCGCCGAGCACGCTCGCGTCGAAGGTGACCGGCGTGCGCGCCTGGATGCCGGCAACCTCGGCCGCGGTCGGGCACCGCGCGATGATCCGATCCACGGGACTGACGCGAGTCTGGGCAGGCGCTGCGGCGCCACCGGCGAGCACGCCGACAGCCACGAGGACTCCTACGAGTGTCGCGCGCACCGGTCCCACCCTAGGCGGTGCGGTCGGACGTGCCTAGCTCCTCGGCCTCGATCGTGCGCGCATCGCCACCGCGGTGCAGCAGCCTCACCGCGACGCGCGGCGGAGGAAGCACTCCCGCTCCCGCCTCGGGCCATTCGACGAACACGACCGCGTCGTCGAAGTACGGCTCCAGATCCCCCCATTCCGCCGGCGAGACGCCCTCGAAGCGGTAGAGGTCGAGGTGCGAGATCGGGACACGACCCTCGTAGCGGTGACCGATCGTGAAGGTCGGGCTCGTGACCAGGCCGTCATAGCCGAGACCGCGGCAGGCACCGCGGACGAAGGTCGTCTTCCCGGCGCCCAGATCGCCCGAGACCGTGACCACGTCTCCGGGCCGCAGATCCGCAGCCAGCTCCGCCCCGATCTTCTCGGTCTCGGCGGCCGACGACGACTCGCGGGCGATCAGAAGATGCTGAGCTGGACCGCGGGCTCGCGCAGGGCCTCGACCACGACCGGCTCCAGCGCGGGCTCGTCGCCTCCGAGCAGCTCCGGGATGCGCGCGAAGTCCTGCTCGAGCACCTTGAGCATCGCGGGCGTGTAGAGCGCGGCGGCCGGGTGGTAGAGCGGATAGAGCAGCACGCGGCTGCCCCCGATCGTCGTCGGCTGCTCGACGCCGTGCACGCGCGTGATCCCGAGTGGCTTTCCGGAGAGCAGCTTGGTCGCGAAGTTCCCGAGGGTCGCGACGATCGCCGGCTGGATGACCGCGATCTGACGGAAAAGCCAGCCCTCGCAGGCCGAGATCTCGTCGAGCTGCGGGTCGCGGTTGCCGGGCGGACGCGACTTGAGGACGTTTGCGATGTACACGTCCTCGCGGGTGAGTCCGATCCCGGCGAGCAGCGAGTCGAGCAGCTTTCCGGCCTGGCCGACGAACGGGATTCCCTGCTGGTCCTCGTGGAAGCCGGGCGCCTCGCCGACGAACATCAGCTCTGCGCTCGGGCTGCCCACTCCGAAGACGGTGCGGGTTCGAGACTCATGGAGCCGGCACTTCGTGCACGTCGCGACCTGCGCCTCGAGAGCAGCGAGCTGGTCGGCCTGGGTCAGCTCAGGAGCCGCAGCCACAACTTCCGCCGCAGCATCCGCCGGAGGAGCCGCCGCGGAGTGCGGCGCTGCCGACCGTCGAGGGTGCGAACACGGAGAGCTGCTTCAGGACGTTCGAGGCCCCGCACTCGGGACAGGGCGGCTCCTCGCCGCTCCGAACCAGCTCCTCGAAGTGGGACTCGCACTCCATGCACGCGTACTCGTAGATCGGCATCGCTGCCGGAGTCTAGGCACGTGTCCGGACGAGTCGCAAATATGCACGAGATGGACGACCTGTCGACTCGGCTGGAGGGACGAATCGTCGTCCTCGAGCCGCTCGGCCCGTGGCACGAGGAGGCGCTGTGGGAGGCGGCGCGGGCCGATCCGAGCGTGTGGGACTGGATGGTGCTCCGCAGCGGCGACAGCCGCGAGCTGTGGTCGCGCTGGTTCGGCTACATGCGAGCGGAGCAAGCAGCCGGCCGCTACGCGCCCTTCGCGCAGGTCGTCGGAGGCGTGCCGCTCGGCCACACGAGCTACATGAACTTCCGGGAGCACGATCGCTCCGTCGAGATCGGCAACACGTGGCTCGGCTCGTCGGCTTGGGACTCGGGAGCGAACGTCGAGGCGAAGTACCTGCTCCTCCGCCATGCGTTCGACGAGCTCGGCCTCTACCGCGTCGAGTTCAAGACGGACGAGAAGAACAAGCGGGCGCGCCGCGCGCTGGCAGCCCTCCCGGCGCAGTTCGAAGGCGTGCACCGCCGGCACATGGTCGTGCGGGACGGCGAGCGGCGCGACTCGGCCTGGTACAGCGTGATCGACGAAGAATGGCCCGAGGTGCGCTCGGCGCTCGAGGCGCGGATCGACCGGAAGGTGGCCTCCGCCGGATAGACTTCTCGCTGCCCGGTATCCGCTACGGAACTGGAGCGAGACAGATGTTCGAGAGCGTCCAGATCGTCGGCCACGGCCGTGTCGGCTCGGCCATCGCCGCTCGCTTGCGCGAGCGTGGCGTCAGCATGCCCGAGGCGGGCGCCGATCTCGTCCTGCTCTGCGTGCCCGACCGCGCGATCGCCGAGGTCGCCCAGTCCCTGGAGGCGGGCCCGTGGATCGCGCACACGAGCGGCGCGACCCCGCTGAGCGCCCTCGATCCGCACACGCGGCGGTTCGGTCTCCATCCGCTGCAGACCTTCGTCCCGGACGGCGGCGGGGCGCAGCTCGACGGCAGCTACGCCGCAGTAACGGCCGAGACGAACGAGGGCCGGGCACACGGATTCGCGCTCGCGGAGATGCTCGGCTTGGAGCCCTTTGTGCTCGCCGAGGACGCACGGCCCCTTTACCACGCGGGCGCGGCGATCGCGTCGAACTATCTCGTTACACTGCACGCCGTCGCGAGCGAGCTGTTCGAGGAGGCCGGGGCGCCGCCGGAGGCGCTCGTGCCGCTGATGCGCCGTACGATCGAGAACGGGTTCGAGCTCACAGGGCCCATCGCGCGCGGCGACTGGGAAACGGTCGAAGCGCACCGGCGGGCAATTCGCAGCGTCCGCCCGGAGCTGGAACCGGTCTACGAGGTGCTGGCGGCGGCGACCGCGCGATGAAGACGATCCGGACGATCGCGGAGCTGCGGGAGGCGTTGGGCGACGCTCGCGATGTCGGCCTCGTCCCGACGATGGGCGCGTTTCACGAGGGGCACCTCTCCCTGATCCGCGCAGCCAGGGCCGAGTCGCAGACCGTCGTCGTCTCCCTGTTCGTCAATCCCGCCCAGTTCGCCGAGGCTGCCGACCTCGACGGCTACCCGCGGGACGAGCAACGCGACGCAGAGCTCGCGGAGGCGGCAGGCGTCGACGTGCTCTTCGCCCCGAGCGTCGAGGAGCTCTATCCGCCCGGGTTCCAGACCTGGGTCGAGGTGGAGGAGCTCTCGCGCGGGCTGGAAGGCGAGTTCAGGCCGGGTCACTTCCGCGGCGTCGCGACGGTCTGCCTCAAGCTCTTCAACATCGTCCGGCCGAGCCGCGCCTACTTCGGCCAGAAGGACGCGCAGCAGGCCGCGGTCCTGCGGCGGATGGTCGCCGACCTGAACCTCGACGTCGAGCTGCGCGTCCTGCCGACGGTGCGCGACGCCGACGGGCTCGCGCTGTCCTCCCGCAACGTCCTTCTGTCCCCGGAAGACAGGGCCCGGGGTCTGACCCTCCCGCGCGCCCTGCACGCCGGCGCGGGGGCCGACGATCCCGTCGCCACGGCGCTGGCGGCGCTCGACGGGCTCGACGTCGACTACGTCGCGGTCGCCGACTTCGATCCCGCAGTCCTCGCCGGCGCCGTTCGCGTCGGCTCCACCCGCCTGATCGACAACGTCCCCCTCGAAGGAGCGAAACGATGAGCACCCGCCCGCGCAAGCCCGCCCCGAACACTCCGGCGCCCGGAAAGCTGGCGGTGCCCGAGCTCGTCGAGATGAAGCGACGCGGGGAGAAGATCGTGATGGTCACCGCGTACGACGCGCCAGGTGCGCGGCTCGCGGACGCGGCCGGGGTCGACCTGATCCTGGTCGGCGACACCGCGGCGATGGTCGTGTTGGGACACGACTCGACCGTCCCTGTCACGGTGGACGAGATGCTCTTCCTCACGAAGAGCGTCACCCGCGCCGCGCGGAGGCCGCTCATCGTCGGCGACATGCCGTTCGGCTCGTACCAGGTGTCCGACGAGAAGGCGCTCGAGAACGCGGTCAGATTCGTGAAGGAGGCCGGCGCCGACGTCGTCAAGCTCGAGGGGGCTGGGCCGATGGTCTCGCGCGCGCGGGCGATCGTCGAGGCCGGGATTCCCGTCATGGGCCATCTGGGGCTGACGCCGCAGTCGGCGACGGCGCTCGGCGGCTTCAAGGCGCAGGGCCGGACGGCGGAGAAGGCGCGCCGGATGCTCGCGGACGCGCACACGCTCGAGGACGCCGGCTGCTTCGCGCTCGTCCTGGAGGCCGTGCCCGCGCCGGTCGCGGCGCGGATCACCGAGGCGCTCGAGATCCCGACGATCGGGATCGGGGCCGGGCCCGACACCGACGGCCAGGTGCTCGTCTACCACGACATGCTCGGGCTCTACGAGGGTCGCTCGCCGCGCTTCGTCAAGCAGTACGCCGATCTCGCGACCGAGACCCGGCGGGCGCTGGAGCAGTACGTGGCGGACGTCCGGGGCGGCACATTCCCGGAGGAGCAGCACACCTACTCCATGCCGGCGGAGGAGCTCGACGCGTTCGAGGCGGAGCTCGCGGCGGAGGCCGACGCGTCCCGCTAGCCCGATCGTTACTGTTCGCCGTCGATGTTGCGGGCGAGGGACAAAGCGTGAGCACGCCGGGCGGCCGACGCCGGCGGCGGATGAACGACGCGGTCGCTGAGGTCGGGATCGTCCTGGCGATGCTGTTCCTCATGTTCGCGAGCGCGATCGCGGGCTTCGCGGTGGGACGGCACACCGGTGGACACGGCAAGAGCACCCCGGCCGCGAGCACGCAGACGGCGCCGGGGAGCACTGAATCCACCGCGACATCCACCGTGCAGACGACGAGCGCCGAGACAACGACGACAGCCGCCGCGGCCGGTGGCAGCGCGACGATCGCCGAGGGCAAGCGGATCTTCGCCTCGGCCGGGTGCGTCGCGTGTCACACGCTGAAGGCCGCCGGCTCGACCGGGAACGTCGGGCCGAACCTGGACGACCGCAAGCCGTCCTACGACAAGGTGGTCGAGCGGGTCACGAACGGGAAGCCGCCGATGCCGTCGTTCAAAGGACAGCTGAGCGCGAGCGAGATCCAGGCGGTCGCGCGCTTCGTGTCGAGCTCGACGCGCGGCTCGAGCTAAAGCCGAAACAGCGCAACGAGCGCGGCGACCACCGCGAGGGCCGCGGTGAGCGCGGCGAGCGCCCGTCCCCAGCTCCAACGCTCGACGGTGCGCAGGCCGACGACGAGCAGGACGGCTGTCCAGAGCACGAACGCGAGTTGGAGCGCGTCGAAGACCCGGTCGCCGGTCGGAGAGTCGGATCCGCCGCTGCGGAACGAGTCGCTGCCGTACAGCGCCAGCCGGATCGGCCAGAGCAGGAGCAGCGAGAGCGCAACGGGCACGAGCGAGAAGCCGAAGATGTGGCGGCCACGGCGGTAGCTTCCTTCCGATCCGGCTGCGCGGGCTCCGAGGTAGACGGCGCCGCCCAGGACGAAGTAGCCGAACGCTGCGTAGATCCCGCCCGTGAAGACCGCGAGGACGGGGATGAGAATTCCGTCGATGACCGGGTCGTCGAGCAGCCGGCCGGTCGCGGGGGTCGCGAGCACCGCGGCGACGGCCGCGAGGAAGAGGATCGCGGTGAGCGGCTCCTGGCGCGCGTCGAGGTCGTCCTGCGTGTCGTCGTCGAGCGCGGCGAAGACGCGGTGCGGCGCGGTCAGGACGGAGACCGTCCGGCGCCACCACGCCCGGTCCGCCGGCGCGTGCGTGTCCTCCTGCACCGAGCTCGTCATCGTGCCGCCAGCGTAACGACGGCCGGCGTTGGGTACGTTCGGCAGGTGCTCGCGATCGTCCTCATCGTGGTCGGCGCCGTCGCCTGCGTCGTGCTGTTCGTCATCGGCGTCGTCGCGCCGGAACGCTCGCGGAAGGCGCAACGTGCTGTCGGCAAGAAGCTCGACCTGCTGGAAGGCGAAGCTGGTCGCGCGCCCGGGAGAATCGGCAAGTGGCTCGCAAAGCCGTTCGGCAAGTCGCAGAAGGCGACGAACAAGAGCGCCCGGGCCGGGCGGAAGACGCGCTTCAAGCTCCCGTTCTGACGGCCCTGTCCCATACGAACAATGTCCCGGGGTCAGACCCAAGGACATTGGCTGCGCCGGACAATGTCCCGGGGTCAGACCCAAGGACATTGGCGGCGCTGGACACGGCTGGCCCGAGCCGCACGCGCGCTCAGGCGGCCGCGGCGGCTGCCTTTTGCGGCAGGACGTGCCGGAGGAACTGGCCGGTGAACGAGTCCTCGACGCCGGCAACCTGCTCGGGCGTGCCGACTGCGACGATCTCGCCGCCAGCCTCCCCACCTTCAGGCCCCAGGTCGACGATCCAGTCCGCCTGCTTGATCACGTCGAGATTGTGCTCGATCACGAGCACGGTGTTTCCGTTGTCGACGAGCCGCTGCAGCACGTCCAGCAGCTTCTCGATATCGGCGAAATGGAGGCCGGTCGTCGGCTCGTCGAGGATGTACAGGGTCTTCCCGGTCGCGATCTTCGAAAGCTCCGACGAGAGCTTTACCCGCTGGGCCTCACCGCCCGACAGCGTCGTCGCGGGCTGCCCGAGCTTGATGTAGTCGAGCCCGACGTCGTGCAACGTCTGCAAGCGCCGCCGCAGCTTGGGGATCTTGGCGAAAAACTGCAGCGCCTCCTCGACGGACATCTCGAGCACGTCCGCGATCGACTTGCCCTTGAACCGGACCTCGAGCGTCTCGCGGTTGTAGCGGCGCCCATGACACGTCTCGCAGGGCACGTAGACGTCCGGCAGGAAGTGCATCTCGATCTTGATCGTCCCGTCGCCCTTGCACGTCTCGCAGCGGCCCCCGCGCACGTTGAAGGAGAACCGGCCGGGCTTGTAGCCGCGCACCTTCGCCTCGGGCGTCATCGAATAGAGCTCGCGAATGTGGTCGAAGAGCTTCGTATACGTGGCCGGGTTCGAGCGCGGCGTGCGCCCGATCGGCGACTGATCGATGTCGATCACCTTGTCGTAGCACTCGATTCCCTCGCACCCCGCGTGCTCGCCGGGCTTCATCCGCATGCGGTGCAGCTTGTTCGCGAGCGCCTTGTAGACGATCTCGTTCACGAGCGTGGACTTGCCGGAACCGGACACGCCCGTGACGCAGACGAACTTCGCGACCGGGAACTCGACGTCGATTCCCTTCAGGTTGTGCATCGTCGCTCCGCGCACCCAGAAGGAGCCGTTGTCTCCCTCGCGCCGCTCCGGGATGGCGATCGTCCGCTCGCCCGAGAGGAACTGTCCTGTGACCGACTTGCGGTTCCGCTCGACCTTCGCCGCCGGCCCCTCGGCGACCACGTGCCCGCCGTGCTCCCCCGCGCCCGGGCCCATGTCGACGAGCCAGTCGGCCTCGCGCATCATCTGCTCGTCGTGCTCCACGACGACGACCGTGTTGCCGAGGTCGCGCAGCCGCTCGAGCGTCGCGATCAGCTTGTCGTTGTCGCGCTGGTGGAGCCCGATCGAGGGCTCGTCCAGGATGTAGAGCACGCCGACGAGCTGCGAGCCGATCTGCGTCGCGAGCCGCAGGCGCTGAGCCTCGCCACCGGACAGAGTCTTCGCCGCGCGGTCGAGCTGCACGTAGCCCACGCCGACGTTGTCGAGGAAGGTCAGCCGCGCGCGGATCTCCTTGACGATTCGCTCGCCGATCAGCTGCTCCGTCTCGGTCAGCTCGAGCCCGTCCAGAAACTCGAGCGCGCGTGAGACCGACATCTTCGTGAACTCGTGGATCGACCTTCCGCCGACGGTCACCGCGAGCACCTCCGGCTTCAGCCGCGCACCTTGGCACACCGGGCAGGGGCGGAAGCTCATGTACTCCTCGATCCGCTCGCGCTGGGTCGACGAGTCGGTCTCCTTGTAGCGGCGCTGGAGGCTCGAGACGATTCCCTCCCAGGCGAGCATGTACGAGCGGCGGCGACCCATCCGGTTGCGGTACTGGACGTAGACCCGCTCGCCGTGCGTGCCGTAGAGGAAGAGGTTCTGCTGCTCCTCGGTCAGGTCTTGCCAGGGCCTGTCCAGGTCGATCTCGTAGCGCTCGCCGACCGCGTTGATCACCGACTCGTAGAAGCTGGAGTTGCCGAGCGACCACGGCACGAGCGCGCCCTCGCCGACCGAGAGCGTCGGGTCGGGGACGACGAGATCCGGATCGATCTCCTGCTGTGCGCCGAGCCCGGTGCAGCGCGGGCAGGCACCGTGCGGCGAGTTGAAGGAGAAGATGCGCGGCTGCAGCTCGGGCAGCGAGACGCCATGGTCGGGACAGGCGAACTTCTCGCTGAACAGCATCGACTCGCCGTCGGTCACGTCGATCGCAACGAGGCCGTCCGCCAGCGCCGCAGCGGTCTCCACCGACTGCGCGAGGCGGGTGCGGAGGTCCTCCTTCATCGAGAGCCGGTCGACCACGACCTCGATCGTGTGCTTGAACTTCTTGTCCAGCTCCGGCGGCTCTTCGAGCAAGTGCAGCTCGCCGTCGACCTTCACCCGGGTGAAGCCGTCTTGCCGGAGCTCCTCGAAGACGTCCTTGTACTCGCCCTTGCGGTCGCGCACGACTGGCGCGTTCACCGTGAACTTCGTCCCCTGGGGCAGGCGGAGGATCTGGTCGACGATCGACTCCTGGCTCTGACCTGCGATCGGCTTGCCGCAGATCGGGCAGTGCGGATGGCCGATGCGCGCGTAGAGGAGGCGGAGGTAGTCGTAGATCTCCGTCACGGTGCCCACCGTGGAGCGCGGGTTGCGCGAGGTGGTCTTCTGGTCGATCGAGATCGCCGGGCTGAGGCCGTCGATCGAGTCGACGTCGGGCTTCTCCATCATCTGGAGGAACTGGCGCGCGTAGGCCGAGAGCGACTCGACGTAACGGCGCTGGCCCTCCGCGTAGATCGTGTCGAAGGCAAGGCTCGACTTCCCGGAGCCGGAGAGCCCGGTGATGCAGATCAAGGCGTTCCGCGGCAGGCGGACGGTGATGTCCTTCAGGTTGTGCTCGCGGGCGCCGTGGACGACAAGCTCGTCGGAGGCAGCCATTCGGGACGGTATTGTACCTTCCGAACACGTGTTCGGAAAGGGCAAGTGCGGCGGACCACGGATAGTCGTCTGGGTCGTCGACTAGTCCGGCCCGGACGGGGTTGTTCAGCACGTAGGCGATCGTGTTCTGCAACTGCTGCTCGGTGTCGATCACCCAGGAGGCGAACCGAGCGCCGAAGAGGTGACCGGTGCGCTCGTGCCGGTTGTTGAACCGTTGCGCGTACTCCCCGTGGAGGTACTGGATTCCCGCCGAAAGCCTCGGCTGCGCGGTGTCGAGCACGTGATGGACGTGATTGCCCATCAGGCAGAAGGCGTGGCAGCTCCAGCCATGGCGCTCGACGGTCTCGGCGAACAGGCCGAGATAGGCGACGCGGTCGTGGTCGTCCCGAAAGATCGCGGTACCGTCCACGCCGCGCGCGGTCACGTGGAAGTAGCCGTCGGGAAGCCGGGTTCGAAGGATGCGGGGCATCGCTTTCGAGCCTACGAGCTGACATTGACCGTCATTGACGATCGGACAAGACCGGCACACTTTCGACACGCTTTCCCCGTCCTCCGGGGACAATGACCGTGGGTCTGACCCCCGGACAGTGTCCGCCGCGGACGTGGCGTTAGGCGCCGAGGCGGGCGACCAGGCCGCACACGCGGCGCGGCTCGGGCACGAAGTCGATCTCGAGCTCGCCGGCCACGAGCGTCCCGTAACCGGAGAACCGGCCGAGTAGCGTCTGCTCGAGCTCGATCGTGCCTATGCGCGAGAGCCTGACCGCGGCCGCGCGCCGGCGGAGCGTTCCGTGCACCACATAGAGCTTTTGCGTCGTCACCACGACGTGCGTGCGCTCCCACTGCCACACGGAGACGAGCAGCAGGACGGCGCCGATCGCGAGGATTCCAGCCCCGACGATCGGCAGCGGCCAACCGCCCATCAGCGCGGCGCCGCCGAACAGGCCCAGCGCCGCCGCTTGCGCAACGGGCCGCAGCAGCACGATCCCGTGGCGCCGGGAATCCAGGCAAATCCGTTCGTCGGGCTCACTCAGCATGGGTTTGCGCACTTCGGCATGCGGCGAGAAATCCCTGGTGACCACGGAAACCGCGCGCCGCGCGGCCATCTCGACGCTTGTCGTCGGCGGCATCGTGGTCGTCGCGCTGGCCCTCTGGGAGCTGAAGCTCCTCGTCTCGCTGCTCTTCCTCGCCTTCATCATCGCCGCCGCGATGCGCCCCGGCATCGACGCGCTCCATCGGCACCGCATCCCGCGCGCGGTCGGCGTCGCGATCCACTACGTCCTGCTTGCCGGCCTCGTCGCGCTTTTCCTCTGGGCCGTCGTGCCACGCGCCCTGAGCCAGGTTCAGGCCGCCGCGGGGAACCTGCCGCAGACGAGCTCCGAGCTGCACAACGCAGCCCGCGGCAGCACGGGACTGAAGCACGACGTCCTCGTCAGCCTCGAGCGGCGGCTCAAGAACCTCCCGTCGGCGACCGACCTCGTCCGCCCTGGCCTAGCCGTAGGGGTCAAGGCGTTCGAAGCACTGATCGCAGTGTTCTTCGTGCTCGCGAGCGCCGCCTACTGGATCTTCGAGCGCGACCGCGCGGTCGACCTCGTCTGCTCGCTACTGCCGCGCCCGAAGCGCAAGACCGTGCGCGACACCTGGACGCTGATCGACTTGAAGCTCGGCGCGTACGTCCGCGGCCAGGGGATCCTCGTCGTCCTGGTCGGGACGCTTCTCTCGCTGGCGTTCATGCTGGTCGGCGAGCCTTACTGGATCCTCGTCGGCTCGTTCGCCGGGCTCGTGGAGATCGTCCCCGTGATCGGACCGCTCGCAGCCGGCGCGCTCGCGGTCGGGGTCGGGCTCACCGACTCGGTCCGCACGGCAGTGTTCGCCGGCGTCGCGGTCCTCGTCGTGCGGCTGATGGAGGACTACATCATCATGCCGCGCGTGCTCGGCGAGGCGGTCGGCCTCTCGCCGTTGCTCGTCCTCTTCTCGGTCACCGCGGTCGGCCTGCTGTTCGGCGGCTTCGCGGTCATCCTCGCGATCCCGATCGTCGCCGTGCTGACAACCCTGATCGACGTCGTCGTTCGCGACAAGGATCCAGCGGAGGAGGAAGTGCCGACCGTGCTGTTCCCCGCGAAGGAGGCGGAGACTTAGCTCAGGAGGCCTTGCGCCAGCGGCCGAAGATCAGGCCGCCGAGCGTGAAGCCGAGCCCGAACGTCCCGACGGAAAAGGCACCGATCGCGACCGCCTTGCGCCGCGTGGAAAGCCGTTGCCAGCGCCCGAGTGCCTCCTGCTCGTCACTCGTCAGCGGCTCGCCGCGCCGCTGCTTGCGCAGCGCGCCGCCCGCCCTCATGCCGAGGTAGAGGTCGTCGAAGAGCTCGGTGGACTCGTCCTCCATCAGACGTATCTATAGCCTGATTCGCCCGTGGCGACACGCATCCTCCACGTCTCGGACCTTCACACGGGCACGCACGAGGACCCGGCGGTCGAGCGCGCGCTCGCGGCCTTGACCGAGCGCGTGGACCCGACGCTCATCGTCGCAAGCGGCGACCTCACGCACCGCGGGCGCCGCGACCAGCACGAGCGCGCGGCCAGGTTCCTACGCGGGCTTGCCAGACCCCTGCTCACCATCCCCGGAAACCACGACATCCCCTACACCTTCCCGGCCCGCTTCACGCGCCCGTGGACGGAGTTCGAGCGGCTCTGGGAGACGACCGAGCCCGAGTATGCGGCGGACGGCCTCTATGTCGCCGGCCTCAACTCGGTCCGTCCATGGCGTCACCAATCGGGAGCCGTGCGCGACGAACAGCTCGAGCGCCTCCGCAAACGCTTTGCTCAGTGCCCCGAAGGGACGTTCAGGATCGCCGTCCTGCACCACCACCTGCTGGGCGCCCCGTGGCGATCGCGCAAAAAGCCCGTCGCTCGCAGGAACCATGTGCTGCGCACGCTCGTCGAAGCCGGCGCAGAGCTGATGCTTGCGGGACACATCCACCAGGCCGCTGTCAGCGAGCAGCGGGACTTCGTCGTCGCGATGGGCGGCGAGACAGGCGCTGTCGTCTCGATCGCGCCCGGGCTGGGCCAACCGAGGCCGAACCGCCTCGGCGAAGCGCGCGGCCTGCACGTCTATGAGGTCCATCCCGACCGGCTGCGCGTCCACACCTACATCTGGCGCGAGGACGACTGGGGGCTCACGGCCGAGCGCGAGTTCCCGCGCGGCCGTGAGCCCCTCGAGGTCGAGCCTGCCTAGACGGTGCTCG
This sequence comes from Gaiellaceae bacterium, assembly GCA_033857355.1. Taxonomy (GTDB): domain Bacteria; phylum Actinomycetota; class Thermoleophilia; order Gaiellales; family Gaiellaceae; genus UBA5186. The sequence continues at coordinate 14,069 of JAWVDL010000373.1, forward strand.
CGGTTCGGCCGCGTCCGGCCAACAGACGGCCGACCAGCGCAACCAGGACAACCGCAACGATCACGCCCACGATGAAGCCGAGCACGCCGTGGAAGATCAGTCCTGCGATCAGAAGCGAAGCGATGCCGATTCCGATCGTCAAGAGGATGCCCATGGGGTCACGGCCGGGATGGAACAGACGGCCGAGCGCACCCACGATGGCACCCGCGATGATGAGTCCGATGATGTATCCCATGCGCGGCTAGTCTCCGCCCGCCGGTCCGGGCAAACGTCTACTGCGCGAGCAGCTTCGCGCGCTTCTCGTCGAGCTCCTCGTCGGTGAGGAGGTTCGCGCGATGCAGGTCGAGGAGCTTGGCGAGGAGCTCCTGCGTCTCGTCGGCCGGCTGCGCCTTCCCCGGCATCCCCTGCCGTGCCGCGACCTGCTCGACGAGCGTCTTGTCCGGGTCGAGCCCGGCCTTGCGGAGCCGCTCGCGGTAGTGCTCGATGCCGATCCCTCGGCGGGGCGGGCGCAGCGCATCGGGCCCGGTGATGGGCCGCTGCTGGACGAAGCGCCGGTACGCGATCACGAGGAGGATCGCGGTGCCGAGCGACGCGAACGAGATCACGAAGCCGTTGCCGCCGCTCAACGCCGCTCCGACGACGGCGCCCACGACCGAGCCCACGAGCCCGATCGCGATCGTCAGCCAGGCTGGCATCGGATCCGGCCCCGGAACGGCGAACCTCGCAAGCGCGCCGGTGAAGAACGCGGACAGCATGATCGCGACCACCGTCGAGAAGGTGCTCGCGGCGACGAGGCCCGTCATACAGCCGCGACCGCGAGGAGCTCGCGCCGCAGGTCCTTGATCTCGTCGCGCAGCTTGGCGGCGTATTCGAAGCGCAGCTCCTCGGCGGCTACGAACATCTCCTGCTCGAGGTCGACGATCAGCTTCTCGAGCTCCGCCCCGCTCATCCCCTCGACCTCCTTGCGGCCACGGCGGCGCTTGCCCGGCACGTGCGGCTGCTCGAGCGTCAGGAACTCGGCGATGTCGGAGATGCCCTTGACGATCGAGACCGGCGTGATCCCGTGCTCCTCGTTGTACGCGAGCTGGATCGCGCGCCTCCGCTCGGTCTCCTCGAGGGCGCCCTTGATCGCCTCGGTCATCTTGTCGGCGTACATCAGCACCTTGCCGTTCAGGTTGCGGGCCGCGCGCCCGATCGTCTGGATCAGCGCCGTCTTCCCGCGCAAAAAGCCCTCCTTGTCGGCGTCGAGGATCGCCACGAGCGAGACCTCGGGCAGGTCGAGCCCCTCCCGCAGGAGGTTCACGCCGACCAGCACGTCGTAGTCGCCGAGCCGGAGCTCGCGGATGATCTGGATCCGCTCCAGCGTGTCGATCTCGGAGTGGAGGTAGCGCGCCTTGACGCCGCTCTCGAGCAGGTAGTCGGTCAGGTCCTCGGACATCTTCTTGGTCAGGGTCGTGACGAGGACGCGCTCGCCGACCTCCTCGCGCTTGCGGATCTCGTTCAACAGGTCGTCGATCTGGTTCTTCGTCGCGCGCAGCTCGACCTCGGGGTCGACGAGGTAGGTCGGGCGGATCAGCTGCTCGGCGATCTTCGTCGAGTGCCGCAGCTCGAACGGCCCCGGCGTCGCCGAGACGAACACCAGCTGCGGCACCTTCTCGAGGAACTCGTCGAACCGGAGCGGGCGGTTGTCGAGCGCCGACGGGAGCCGGAAGCCGTAGTCGACGAGCGTCTGCTTGCGCGAGCGGTCTCCCTCGTGCATGCCGCCGATCTGCGGCACGGTCTGGTGCGACTCGTCGACGAAGATGACGAAATCCTTCTCGAAGTAGTCGAGGAGGGTGAAGGGATGTGTGCCCGGCCCGCGGCCCTCGAGGACGCGCGAGTAGTTCTCGATCCCGTTGCAGAAGCCCAGCTCCTGCATCATCTCGAGGTCGTACTCGGTGCGCTGGCGGATGCGGTGGGCCTCGAGCATCCGGCCCTCCGCCTCGAAGTGCTTGACCTGCTGCTCGAGCTCGTGCCGGATCTCGTCGACCGCGCGCTCGATCGTCGGCTTGGACGTGACGTACTCGGTCGCCGGCCAGATCGCGAGGTTGTCGAGCCGCGCGAAGACCTCGCCCGACACCGGGTCGAAGTGCGTGATCTGCTCGACCTCGTCGCCGAAGAACGAGATGCGGTACGCGGTCTCCTGGTTCGCCGGCTGCACCTCGACGACGTCACCCTTGACGCGGAAGCGCCCGCGGCCGAGCACGGCGTCGTTGCGCACGTACTGCGAGTCGATCAGCTTGCGCAGGACGAGGTCGCGGTCGTGCTCGGAGCCGACTTCGAGGTAGGTCATCCGGTCGCGCCACTCCTCCGGCGAGCCGAGTCCGTAGATGCAGGAGACCGAGGCGACGACGATCACGTCTCGGCGCGTGAAGAGCGCGGAGGTCGCCGCGAGCCTTAGCCGCGCGATGTCGTCGTTCTGGGACGAGTCCTTCTCGATGTAGAGATCGGCCTGCGGCACGTAGGCCTCGGGCTGGTAGTAGTCGTAGTAGGAGACGAAGTACTCGACCGCGTTCTGCGGGAAGAACTCGCGAAACTCGTTGCAGAGCTGCGCGGCGAGCGTCTTGTTGTGCGCGATGATCAGCGCCGGCTTCTGGACCTCCTCGATGATCCAGGCCATCGTCGCCGTCTTGCCGGTGCCGGTCGCGCCCAGCAGCGTCTGGTAGCGCTCGCCCGCGAGCAGCCCTGCGGAAAGCTCTTCGATCGCACGCGGCTGGTCGCCGGTTGGCGCGTAGTCGGCCGATGTTTTGAGGGCGGGCACTTCAGGGACAGGGTAGCCGCCGTGCCCGAAGTCGCAGAACGTCAGCCCTACACCGCTTACGCGCAGATCGTGGCCACTTTTGCGGGCGGTCTCGCGGCCGCCGGCGCGCTCGCGAAGGCCCTCGACCGCGACCCTCCCTGCGACAACGCGCTCGACCTGGTGGTGCTCGCCGGAGCGACCTTCAAGGCGGCGCGGACGATCGCGCGGGACGACGTGACGAGCTTCGTCCGCGCGCCTTTCGTCGAAGGGGAGGCGGGTACCGGCGACCGGGAGGAGCCGAAGCAGACCGGCGGGATGGAGCAGGCGATCGGCGAGCTCGTGACGTGCACGCGCTGCGTGGGAACCTGGGCCGCGGCCGGCCTGACCGCGACGCAGATCATCGCGCCGAGGTTCGGCCGGATGCTGACCTGGACGCTCGCGGCGGCGGCCGCCAACGACTTCCTCCAGACGGGCTTCGCCGCGCTCGCCAACAAGTCGAACGAGCTGGAAGCCCGCACGGACTGACTTCTCGCGCCAGCGCGCGTCCTACACTTCCGTCGTGGTCTCTCGCAGGTTGCTCGTCGCGCTCGTCGCTTTCGTCGCCGCGCTCGCCTTCGCAGGCGGTGCTTCGGCCTACGGCTGGCCCGTCCGCCCCTTCGACCGGCCGCACCCGATCCGCGGCGGCTTCGGCGATCCGCGGACGGTCTTCACGCTCGGGTTCTTCTCCGATCCGTGGGCCGGACCGGGCACGTTCAGCTTCCACAACGGGATCGACATCTCCGCACGGGCCGACACGCCCGTCTATCCCGTCACCTCCGGCATCGCGCACCTGCGGTCCGCCGGACAGGTCGAGGTCGAGTCTCCGCTCCTGAACGCCACCCGCAGGGTCTTCCAGTACGAGCACATCACCCCACACGTGCGTGAAGGCCAGCACGTGGTCGCCCGCAAGACGATCCTCGGCCTGGTCCAGGCGACGGCAGGCCATGTCCACCTGACGGAAATCGACGGATTTCGAGTCGTGAACCCGCTGCTCAAAGGCCATCTCGCCCCCTACAGGGACCGGACGCGCCCGAGCGTCGCCGAGATCCTCCTGACGCGGCCCGCGAACGGCGCGGAGGTGGGAGCGGCTGCCGTCTGCGGTCGAATCGCACTCAGCGCCGAGGCCTTCGACCG
>JAWVDL010000374.1:0-2889 GCA_033857355.1 Gaiellaceae bacterium
CTGCCCGACGCTTCGGCGGACGCCGTCTTCTGCGGCGAGGCGTTCCACTGGTTCGACGGCGTCGTCGCGCTGGACGAGATCGCCCGCGTCCTCCGGCCTCGCGGCGGGCTCGCGCTGATGTGGAACCGCTGGGACTTCGAGCCCGAGCTGCCGAAGGCGTTGTACGCGCGGCTGGGCGCGATCTACGAGCGCGCCGGCCGCCCCGGAGGCCCGAGGTACGAGTCTGGGGAGTGGCGCAAGGCGTTCCCGACGTCGCGGTTCGAGCCGCTGCACGAAAGGACGCTGAGCAGGATCGTCGAGGACGTCGGCCGCGATCGCGTCGTCTCCCTCTGGCTCTCCGTCAGCTCGGTCGCGTCGCTCCCGGGCGAGGAACGGCGCGAGCTCGCCGCGTATCTCCGCAGCGAGCTCGAGCCGGTGTATCGGATGCCCGTGACGACCGACGTCTACTGGACGCGTCGTCGCGACTAGGAGCTACCCGTGGCCGGGGCCGTCGTCGCTGCCGTGGCCGCCGTGGCCGCCGTGGTCGTCGCCGGTCGTCGTGAGCCCGGCAACGGGGGCCGAGCGGCCGACGCCGAAGCGCGCGACCATCATCGAGCTGTGCGGCTCGCAGTAGACCTTCCAGGATCCGGCCGTCAGCTTCACCGTCATCGAGCGGGTTCCCGTGAACGACACGGACGTGATCTTCCGCTCGAACCTGGTGCCGGACTCGCGCTCGAGCACGAAGTTGTGGTTCGCGGAGCGGTCCGAGACGACGAACTTGTACGTCCCGGCCTTGAGCGTCTTGACCGGCTTCGAGCCCTGCTTGAGCGAGATCGTGAAGCCGGGGCCGACCGTGCCCTTGAGCGTGGTCACCGCGGTCCCGCGCCCGAAGGCGCTCGTAGCTGCGGCGGCCGAGAGACCGAAGACGGCGAGAAGCGTGAGGAGGCTGAGGCGTGTGCGCATGGTGTGTATCCCTTCGTTTGGATGCGCTCTCACCGTGCCCGCGCACCGGTCCGGGCCGCAATCGGACGTTGGTCCTAGGACTCTGCTGTCAGGCGCCGATCGGCGCCTCTAACGCAGCCGCTGCTCGGGCGAGGACGTCCTCGCCGGAATCCGCTTCCTGCCAGATCGCGCTGCTGCAGCGCACGCTCGGACCTTCGATGAGCTCCTTCGAGATCTCGTCGCTGCAGCTGTCACAGCTCGACTCGTCGGCGCCCGGGATGATCACCGCGAGTGTCCGGCCACCGACCCGGCAGGCGGTGCCTCCGCAATTTCCGGCCGCGCGCTGCACGGCGCGCGCCGCGAACTGGATCGCGGCGTCCCCCATGGCGTAGCCCTGCTCCGCGTTCACGCGCTCGATGTCGGCGAGCCGCACGACCACGACCCCGAAGGGCCTGCCCTGCACCCTCGCCCGCTCGGCCTCGGAGGCCGCGAGCTCATGCGCGTACCGATGGGAATAGAGCAGGGTCAGGTTGTCGACCACCTCGAACGAGCCGTAGCCGAACAGTGGCTCGTCGTCCGTGCGGCGTAGCTCGAGCTCCGAGTCCTCGAACGCACCCGCGAAGGGCTGGGGCGTGTATCCCGACCGCGGCGTCTTGCGGACCTCCGCACAGAACAGCCGTACGATTTCCGGATCGAACTGCGTCCCGGCGCACCGCTCGAGCTCCGCGCAGGCCTCTTGGGCCGAGAGAGGCTTGGTGTAAGGGCGCTCCGACGTCATCGCGCTGTACGAGTCGGCGACGCAGATGATGCGCGCCTCGAGCGGGATCTCTTCCCCTTTGAGTCCGGCAGGATAACCGCCGCCGTCCCAGCGCTCGTGATGGTGGAGCACGGCTGGTGCGATCTGCCGCAGCGTCGGCACCTGCTGGATCAGCCGGTACCCGATGCGCGGGTGCAGCTGGACGATCGACCGCTCCTCCTGGCTCAGCGGGCCGGGCTTGAGCAGGATTCGCTCGCTGATCCCGAGCTTGCCGATGTCGTGGAGCAGGGAGCCGAAGGTGAGCTCCTCGCGGCGCCGCCCGTCGATGCCGAGACGCTCCGCGACGGCGGTGACGTACTCGCTGACCTCGTTCGAGTGCCCCCGTAGGAACGGATCCTTCGCCTCGATCGCCTCTGCGAGCATGCCGACGGTGGTTACGTACGAGCCGCGCAGCTCGCCGTGGAGCCGCGCGTTCTGGAGAACGGCTCCCGCTTGGTCTCCGAGCGCGAGCAGGATCTCGTCGTCGTAGTCGTGGAAGCCGCCGGGCTTGTTGACGGCGACCACCACGCCGTCGAAGCGGTCGGCCATGTACATCGGGATCGCGAGCAGGTTCCGGATCTCGCGGTCGGCTTCGGTCGTCTTGTGCTGGAACCACACCGGTCCGACGTCGTCCTCGCGGATCGTCTTGTCGCGGTCGATCGCCGCGGTTGCGAACCGCTGGACGACCGCGCTGTGGGTCGGGTCGTGCTCGAAACCCTCGGCGCAGACGAGATCGAGGTCGCCATCGGCGTCGGCGTCCTCGCGCGAGATCAGGAGCCCCTTCTCGGCGCCGAGAAGCCGCATTGCGAGCTGCAGGACCATGCGGCGCGTGTCGGACGTGTCGCCGAGCGGCCCATGGGCGAGCCGGATCTCGGAGAGCTTCTGGCGGAGGTCGACGTTCCAGCGGTGCTCGGCCTCGCGCGCGGCCTCCGCCCGCTGCTTTGCCTGGCGGAGCTCCGTGAGCTCCCCGTCTTTGGAGCGGAGATCGCTCTCGAGCTGTTCGAGGCGCTCTGCGTTGCGCGCCTGGCGCCATCCGTACAGCCCGGCGGCCGCGGCGACGAGTGCGAGCACGACGATCAGCGCCCAAGACCAACCCGACGCCGCTGCGAGAGCCTGGTTCAGATCCGCCCGATCCACGTTCCTCCCCCCTGGAGAGCGACTTATCCCCAAGC
>JAWVDL010000375.1:0-2648 GCA_033857355.1 Gaiellaceae bacterium
CTCCCACTCGCTCCAGGAGCCGGGATACAGCCTGCCCTCGCGTCCTGCGAGCGCGAGCCGGTGCAGGACCACCGTCGCGGTGACGCCGGAGCCGCAGTAGGCCACCAGCTCGCCGGCCGGGAGATCCCGCAGCCCCTCGTTCCAAGGCGCGTTCACTGCGCCCGGGATGCGGCCCGGCACCTTGTCGATCGGGTTCGGCTCGCCGCGCCAGCGCGCCGGCAGCCGGGCGTCGACGACCACCAGGTCCTCGAGGCCTGCCGCGAGCTCGTCAGCCTCGATCGTGTCGCCCGTGCGGGGGCGCGCGACGAAGTTGCCGGGCTCGGCAGTCTCCTCTCCGCCTTGGAGCGGGCCCTGCCAGCCGGCGAGGTCGAGCACCGCACAGTCGTCGTGCCCGTAGTGGCGGAGCAGCCACCACAGCCGCTCGGCGCCGCCCAGCGAGCCGTAGGTGACGACGAAAACGCCGTCCTCGATTCCCGCGCGTGACGCCGCGGCGACGAACTGGTCCTGCGACGGGAGCGGATGCCGGCCCCGCTCGCCCGCCGGCGCCGAGAGGTCTCCTTCCACGTCGAGGAAGGCTGCGCCCGGGATGTGGCCGGCGAGGTAGGCCTCGCGTCCGCGGCCAGGGCTACCGAGCTCCCAGCGGCAGTCGACGAACTGGTATCGCATCCGCCTAGCTAATCAGGCGACTGCGCCACTCGAGCAGGAGCACGTCCCGCCACAGGCCGTCACGCCGCCCGAGCTTCTCGCGCACTCCGACGATCCGGAACCCGCAGCGCTGGTGCACTGCCACGCTCGCTCCGTTCTCGGGAAAGATCCCCGCCTCGATCGTCCAGATCCCTGCCGCCTCGGCTCCCGCGACCAGAGCGGACAGCAGCGCGCCACCGATGCCCTGTCCCTGCGCGTCGGGGGCGACGTAGAGGCTGTCCTCGGCCACGCCCGCGTAGACGCGCCGCGGCGACGTCGGGGCGAGCGCCGCCCATCCCACCACCCGGTCGCCCATGGTCGCCACCAGCCGGTGCCTCGAATGATGCACCGAGTCCCACTCCCACCAGGCGGGCGACTCGACCTCGAAGGTCGCGAGCCCCGAGCGGATGCCGGCGCGGTAGATCTCCCGCACTGCAGACCAGTCTTCGGCCTCGAGGCGCCGGAGCTCAGCGCGCACGCCGCCGACGCGCGCGGAGGGGGAGAGTGTCGCGCTGAGCTCCAACATCGTCGTGCCTCCTTCGCGGTGGATACCGCTATGCCGCGACCGACTCGGCGGCCGCCATGTAGGTGGGGACGGTTTCGATCGTCTGCAGGATCCGGCCCGCGACGCGGTACGGATCCGCCATCGAGTTCGGCCTGCGGTCCTCGAGGTAACCCTTGTAGCCGTCCTTGACGAACGCGTTTGGGATGCGGATCGACGCGCCGCGGTCGGCAACCCCGTAGTTGAACATGTCGATCGACTGAGTCTCGTGCAGGCCTGTCAGCCGAACGTGGTTGTCGGGACCGTAGACCGCGATGTGATCGTCCTTGTACGCGTGGAATGCCGCCATGAGCGACTCGAAGTACTCCTCGCCCCCGACCTCGCGCATGTACCCCGTGGAGAAGTTCGTGTGCAGCCCCGACCCGTTCCAGTCGAGCTCGGCGCCGAGCGGCTTGCAGTGGAAGTTGACGTCGACGCAGTAGCGCTCGCAGACGCGGAGCAGCAGGTAGCGCGCGATCCACAGCTCGTCGGCCGCCCGCTTCGATCCCTTCCCGAAGATCTGGAACTCCCACTGGCCCTTCGCGACCTCGGCGTTGATCCCCTCGAGATTGATGCCTGCTGCGAGGCAGAGGTCGATGTGCTCGTCGACGATCTCCCGGGCCACGTCGCCGACGTTCTTGTAGCCGACGCCCGTGTAGTACTCGCCCTGCGGTGCCGGAAAGCCCTCCTTGGGAAACCCGAGTGGCGCGCCGTCGCGGTAGAGGAAGTACTCCTGCTCGAATCCGAACCACGTGTCCGGGTCGTCCCGGATCTGCGCGCGCGCGTTCGACGGGTGCGGCGTTCCGTCCGGGAGCAGCACCTCGCACATCACGAGCATCCCGTTCTTCCGCGCCGGGTCGGGGAAGAGCGCGACGGGCTGGAGGAAGCACTCGGAGCTCGACCCGTCCGCTTGGCGCGTCGAGCTGCCGTCGAAGTTCCAGACGGGGAGCTCGTCTAGCGTCGGCGTCTCCGCGAACTCGCCGATCTTCGTCTTGCTCCGGAGGTTCGCCACCGGCTCGTAGCCGTCGAGCCAGATGTATTCGAGCTTGAACTTCACCGTTCGCCTCCTGTGTCGGACCACGAAAAAAGCCCCAGGGCTCGCGGACGAGTCCTGAGGCTCCATTGCCTCGGCGGCCGGCTTCTGCGCCGACTGCCTGCCCGAACTATAGGCGAGCGACCGGATGCCTTGTCAAGAGCGCGGTCTTGCGTCCGTCTGCGGCGGTCGGTACCGTACGAGCGCGATGTTGCTCCTCGGCACCTGACTCAGGCTTTCCCGCGCGCCACCGGCCCGGCCGGACGTGCGCGCTGCCTGTCCGTACCCCGAGCTGGAGCAACCGATGATCGCGATCGAAGTCGACAACCTGCGCAAGGAGTTCATCCGTAAGGAGAAGCGCGGCCGCGGCCTGCCCAAACGGCGGCGGCG
>JAWVDL010000376.1:0-3213 GCA_033857355.1 Gaiellaceae bacterium
AGGCCGGGCGGGGCGGCGACGGCGGCCTCTCCTTCCGGCGCGAGAAGCACGTCCCGAAAGGTGGGCCGGACGGAGGTGACGGAGGGCCCGGCGGCGATGTCGTCCTCGTCGCGGACCCGTCGCTCAGGGACCTGTCGAACTTCCGCGTCGGCCGACGCTTCAAGGCCGGGCGCGGCGGCAACGGCGGCGGCGCGAACAAGCACGGGGCGACCGGAGACGCACTGGAGATCGGCGTTCCCGTCGGAACGCAGGTGCTCGACGACGAGGCGCGCCTGGTCGCCGATCTCGCCCACGCCGGAGCCCGGGTCGTCGTCGCGGCGGGAGGCGGAGCGGGTCGTGGCAACAAGCGCTTTGCGACGCCGACCCGCCGCGCGCCGCGCTTCGCCGAGACCGGGCTGCCCGGGGAGGAAGCGACGTTCGACCTGCGGCTGAAGCTCCTCGCGGACGCCGCGCTGGCCGGCTTCCCGAACGCAGGCAAGTCGTCGCTCCTCGCCCGCATCTCCAACGCGCGCCCGAAGGTCGCCGACTATCCGTTCACGACGCTGGCGCCGGTGCTCGGCACCGTCGAATCGTCCGACGGACGGCAGCTGATCGTCGCGGACGTCCCGGGTCTGATCGAGGGCGCGAGCGAGGGCGTCGGTCTCGGGCACGAGTTCCTCGCGCATCTCGAGCGGGCCCGCCTGCTCGTGCACATCATCGATGCGTCCGAGCCCGACCTCCAGGAGCGGTTCGATGCCATCAACAGCGAGTTGTCGGCGTACGGTGCGGGGCTCGACGAGCGTCCTCAGGCGGTCGTCCTGAACAAGATCGACCTCTTGCCGGAGCCGCCCGTGTTCGAGCCCGACGATCCCCGTGTCCTGCGCGTCTTCCACCTGTCGTGCGCGACGGGTGCCGGCGTCGAGGAGTTCCGCCGCGTCCTCTTCGAGCTGTGCCCGGACGAGTCGCCGGCGCCTCCGGTCGACGACACCGGCCTCGTCGACTACCTCGTCTATCGGCCGCAGCCCAAGGGTCGCCCTGCCTACCGGATCTTCCGCACCGAGCGCGGCTACCGCGTGATGGGCACACCGCCCGACGAGGAGGAGCTCGAGGCCGCGCTCAAGGCCGCCGGAGCCAAGTCCGGGCAGGAGATCGAGATCGGGGACGAGGTGCTCGAGTTCACGTGAGCATCGCGCTCTTCGGCGGCGCGTTCGATCCGCCGCACGTCGGCCACGTCGCTCTGCTCGACGCGGCGCGGCAGCGCTTCTCGCCGGACGAGCTGCGCGTCTTCGTCGTCGCGAATCCCGGCCACAAGGAGGTGGAGGCCGACGCCGAGACCAGACTGCGGCTCGCGCGGGCAGCGTTCCCCGGCGTCGACGTCGGGCTCGACGATCACGAGCGCACCGTCGACATGCTCCGCGACCTCGACGTCGAGGATCCGCTGTTCCTGATCGGGGCCGACGAGTGGCGAGATTTCGCGACGTGGAAGGAGCCCGACGAGGTGCTGCGGCTCGCGCGCCTCGGCGTGGGCACGCGCGCGGGTGTCGAGGACGACGGAGAGGCCCGGGACCGCGTCACGTTCTTCCATTTCGACTCTCCGCCCGTCTCGTCGCGGGAGATCCGCACCCGCGTCGGCCGCGGCGTCCCGATCGACGGCCTCGTTCCGCCGGCCGTCGCCGACCTGATCTGGGATCTAGGCCTGTATGGAAGCTAGACTAGGGGCAACCGACCGGAGGATTCGAACCACCTGAGCTCACTCGAACAAGCCCGCCGCATCGCGAGCATCGCGCAAGACAAGCTCGCAGAGGACGTCGTTGTCCTGGACATGCGGCCGGCGTGCACCTACACCGACTTCTTCGTCGTCTGCACCGGACGCAACGCTCGTCAAACCGTCAGCATCCACGACGAGGTCTACGCGCAGCTGAAGCGCGACCGGATCCTGCCGACGTCGGTCGACGGGACGAAAGAGGGCACCTGGATCGTCGCCGACTACCTCGACGTCGTGCTGCACGTCTTCACGCCTGAGGCCCGGAGCTTCTACCGCCTCGAGGATCTATGGGCGGACGTACCGACGCTCGACGTCGCGACGGCCTGATCGTCCTCGAAGGGGCAGTGTCGGTCGGGGCCGCGCTGGAAGGCGGCCGGCGTCCGGTCGAGCGAATCCTGATCCGCGCCGACAAATGGGAGAAGAGCGGGAAGCTCCGCGCCCTGGCGCGACGGACGGAGACGCGGGTGGAGCGCGCGACGGCCGAGCAGATCGATGTGGTCGCGACCGGCCGCACCCACGGCGGGATCCTCGCCGAGGTTGGGCCACTGCGGCACGCGTCGGCCTCCGACCTCGCCCGCGGGGACAGGCCCTTCGTGGCCATGCTCGACGGGATCGAGGATCCGTACAACTTCGGCTATGCAATTCGCTCGCTCTATGCGGCTGGGGCGGACGGTCTCGTTGTCCGGCCACGTGACTGGGGCGAATCGGAGGCAACCATCGTGAAGGCGTCCGCGGGCGCTTTCGACCTGCTTCCCATCGCCGAGGTGGAGAACGCCGAGGCCGCGGCCGACCTGTTCGCCGAGCGCGGGCTCGCAGTTGCTTGCACGGCGAAGCGCGACGCGACACCGATCTACGACGCGGATCTGTCCGGGCCGCTGTTCCTGCTCGTCGGCGGCGAGCGGCGGGGGATCACGCGGGAGTTCCTCAGCCGGGCGGACCTCGTGCTCGAGATCCCCTACCGGCGCCGCTTTTCGCTCTCGCTCGGCACCGTCGCCGCCGTCTCCGTGCTCGCGTTCGAGGTCATGCGCCAGCGGCGCTCGGCCGTCCCACCCGTCGCGTAGGATCGGCGGGGTCGGGGTGCGAGCGAAGGGAGCCGGAGATGGAGCTGATCGACCGAATCGACGAGGCGCGCGAGCGCTGGGATGTGCTGAAGCATCCGTTCTACGTCCGCTGGGAGCGCGGCGACCTGACCCCCGACCAACTGGCGCACTACGCGGGGGAGTACCGGCACGCGGTCTTGGCGCTGGCGCGCGCGGCCGAGGCGGCCGGCGACCCTGAGCACGCTCGCGAGGAAGCCGAACACGTCGGCCTCTGGGACGACTTCGCGGCGGCGCTCGACGCCCCGCTAGACCGCGATCCCGCGCCCGAGACGCGCGCATGCGCGGATGCCTGGGCGCGCGACGACCGGCTCGAGGCGCTGGCCGTCCTGTACGCGATCGAATCGGCGCAGCCCGCGATCTCAGAGACGA
>JAWVDL010000377.1:0-3159 GCA_033857355.1 Gaiellaceae bacterium
CGCATCGGCGCCGAGGTCGGCTCCGGCGACCTGCTCGTCGGCAAGGTCACGCCGAAGGGCGAGACCGAGCTGACCGCCGAGGAGAAGCTGATCCGCGCGATCTTCAAGGAGAAGGCGCGCGAGGTCCGCGACACGTCCCTCAAGGTCCCGCACGGCGAGGGCGGCAAGGTCATCGACGTCAAGACCTTCTCGCGCGACAACGGCGACGACCTCTCGCCGGGCGTGAACGAGCTGGTTCGCGTCTACGTGGCGAAGAAGCGCAAGATCGCGGAGGGCGACAAGCTCGCCGGCCGCCACGGCAACAAGGGCGTGATCGCGCGCATCGTCCCCGAAGAGGACATGCCGTTCCTCGAGGACGGCCGTCCGGTCGACGTGATCCTGAACCCGCTCGGCGTCCCGGGCCGCATGAACATCGGCCAGATCCTCGAGACGCATCTCGGTTGGGCGGCGGCGCACGGCGTCTTCGCCGACAAGGAGAACGGGAACGCGTCGCCGATCGCCAAGGGCCACAAGTCCCCGATCAACGCGCCGAATCCGGTGCCGATCGCGACCCCGGTCTTTGACGGAGCGACCGAGGAGGACGTCGACGACGCGCTCGTCAAGTGGGCCAAGGACAACCCCGACTCGCCGATCAAGTTCCTCGTCGACGAGAAGCGGCCCATCGGTCGCAAGACCTCGGGCAAGGCCCGGCTCTTCAACGGCAAGACCGGCGAGCCGTACGACGCCAAGATCACCGTCGGCTTCATGTACATCCTCAAGCTGCTCCACCTCGTCGACGACAAGATCCACGCGCGCTCGACGGGCCCCTACTCGCTCGTGACGCAGCAGCCTCTGGGCGGCAAGGCCCAGTTCGGCGGCCAGCGGTTCGGCGAGATGGAGGTCTGGGCGCTCGAGGCGTACGGCGCGGCCTACACGCTGCAGGAGATGCTCACGATCAAGTCCGACGACACGGTCGGGCGGGTCAAGGCCTACGAGGCGATCGTCAAGGGCGAGAACATCGCCGAGCCGTCGATCCCCGAGTCCTTCAAGGTGCTCCTGAAGGAGATGCAGTCGCTTGCGCTCGACGTCGTCGTCCAGTCGGACGAAGGCAGCGTGGTCGAGGTCCGCGAGGAGGACGACGAGCTGCTTCGCGCCGCAGAGGAGCTCGGCATCGACCTGTCGCCCGGCTCGCTTCGCGCCGCGGCGCGCCCGCCGTCGGCCGAGGAGGTCGAGGAGGGCGCGGAGAGCGTCGAAGAGGGCGACGCGACGACCCTTCCCGCAGACGAGGCGCTCGGCGACCTCGACGACGTGGAGCTCTCGCCGGCCGCGGCATCCGAGGAGGAGGCCGAGGAGCAGGTGGGCCCGGTCGCCGCCGACGCGGAGCTGGCCGACCTGGAAATCGAAGACTGACCGAACCGTTCAACGGCCCGAGTTACGTAAGGAAAGAGGCACACACTTGATCGACATCAACGATTTCGACGCGATCCGCATCGGCCTCGCGTCGTCGAAGCAGATTCGGGACTGGTCGTCCGGAGAGGTCACCAAGCCCGAGACCATCAACTACCGCACGCTCAAGCCCGAGCGCGACGGTCTCTTCTGCGAGCGCATCTTCGGTCCGACGAAGGACTGGGAGTGCTACTGCGGCAAGTACAAGCGCGTCCGCTACAAGGGCATCATCTGCGAGCGCTGCGGCGTCGAAGTGACGCGCCAGAAGGTGCGCCGCGAGCGCATGGGTCACATCGACCTCGCCGCTCCGGTCTCGCACATCTGGTTCTTCAAGGGCGTTCCGAGCCGCATCGGCTACCTGCTCGACATCGCCCCGCGCGAGCTCGAGAAGGTCCTCTACTTCGCGGCCTCGATCGTCACGGCGGTCGACGTCGAGAAGCGCCAGTCGGACCTCGCCGGCCTGGAGGATCAGGTCAAGGCCGAGTCGGAGCAGATCTACGTCGATCGCGACGAAGCGCTCGCAGCGCTCGAGCAGCGGCTCACGCGCCGCCGCGACTACTTCGCGAAGGGCAAGGACAAGGGCTTCGACGAGGACGACGACTTCTGGACCCGCGGACTGGCCAACTGGGCCGAGGAGCAGGGCCTGCCGACGCTCGAGGAGGCACGCGAGCTCGTCGGCAACACGTTCGTCGACCTGGCCAAGACGATCACGACCGAGGACTCCAAGAAGATCCGGGAGCTCGTCCGCAATGCGGCAATCCGCGACGACCGCAAGCTGAGCCCGCGCGAGCTCGACAACGTCGGCGCGGCTGCCACGCAGATCCGCGAGGCGCTCGATCCGCTCCGCTCCGAGCTCGAGAAGGCGTCCGGATCGAAGAAGGGCGCGATCACGAAGCACCTGAACCGCGTCACCGACGCGCTCCTCACCGGCAGCGAGCTGACCGAGGAGGACGCAGAGCTCGTCAAGGGCGTCGACATGAAGCTCGTCGAGCGCTCCCGCGACCTCGGCAACGGGCTGCTCGCCGAGGTGCTCGAGAAGGCGGAGTCCGGCGCGGACGCGAACGAGGTCCGCGAGCTGGCGAACGACCTCTGCCTGCGCACCGACGGGAAGATCCGCAAGGAGGACCTCGACGCGCTCGTGCAGTGGGCGCTGAAGGTGCGCGAGATGTACCTCGACATCGAGTCTCGCCGCGAGGACGCGCGCGAGGCCTCGGTCGACTCCGTGCGCCGCCTCGAGGAGACGTGGCTGCTCTTCAAGGAGCTCGAGCCGAAGAAGATCGTCAACGACGAGCAGCTCTTCCGCGAGCTCAAGGACCGCTTCGGGTCGCCGTACGGATTCGGCGTCTACTTCCGCGGCGGGATGGGCGCGGAGTCGATCCGCGACCTGCTCAAGGATCTCGACCTCGACGCTGAGGCCGCGTTCCTCCGCGAGACGATCACGACCGCCAAGGGCCAGAAGCAGCAGCGCGCGATCAAGCGTCTGAAGGTCGTCAACGCGTTCATCAAGTCGGAGAACAAGCCGGACTGGATGGTGCTCGAGGCCGTGCCGGTGATTCCGCCGGAGCTTCGCCCGATGGTGCAGCTCGACGGCGGCCGGTTCGCCACGAGCGACCTGAACGACCTCTACCGGCGCGTGATCAACCGGAACAACCGCCTCAAGCGGCTGCTCGACCTCGGCGCGCCCGAGATCATCGTCAACAACGAGAAGCGGATGCTGCAGGAGGCCGTCGACGC
>JAWVDL010000378.1:0-6919 GCA_033857355.1 Gaiellaceae bacterium
GAGCTGATCGAGACGAACACGTTCGGCGCGAACCGGCCCAAGCTCGCCGCGCACTTCCTCGAGGACGAGTTCGAGCGCATCAACTCGACGGCGGTGCGGCTCGCGCGCGATGCCCGGGAGGTCTCGGGGCAGGACGTGTTCATCGCGGGGTCGATCGGCCCGATCGGCGACGTCGAGCCGGGGACGTACGACCGCGCCGAGCTGTTCGGCGAGCAGGCGCGGATCCTCGAAGGCCGAGGCGCCGACCTGTTCATGGTCGAGACGTTCTTCGACCTCGAGGAGCTCGTGACCGCGATCGAGGCCGTCCGGAGCGTGTCGAGCCTGCCGATCGTGGCGCTCCTGACCTTCGACGAGGACGGACAGACGCTCGGCGGCGTCTCCGCGCGGGAAGCCGCGGACCGGCTTGCCGGCTTCGAACTGGCGGCCATCGGCGCGAACCACGGCGTCGGCCCGGCAGCCGCCCTTGCGGCGATCAGCGAGATGCAATCCGACGGGACTGTGCTCGCCGCGCTCCCGAACGTCGGCCTGGCAAGCCTCTCGGGCTCGCGAATCGTCTTCCCGCATGCGACGCCGGAGTACTTCCGCGAATTCGCCGCGCAGGCGCGCACGCTCGGCGCGGGGCTGATCGGCGGCTGTTGCGGGACGACCCCCACCGAGATCGCCGCGATCCGCGCGGCGATCGACGAGAACCGGGAGCCCGCGGGGCCATTGCGCGTCAGAGAGCGCGAGTTGCTGATCGCGCCCGAGGGCGACCAGCACGAGACCGAGCTCCAGCGGATGCTCGCGGCAGGCGAGTTCGTCGTCTCCGTGCAGCTCGATCCCCCGCTCGGCGGCAACCACCAGGCGCTGCTCGAGGCATCACGCGAGCTGCAGGCCTCCGAGCACGTCCACGTCGTCGACGTGAACGACAACCCGCGCGCACGCGCGCGCATGAGCGGGATGATGGCGTCGATTGCCATCGAGCGGCTCTGCGGGATCGAGACCATCCCGCACCAGACCTCGCGCGACACGACGATCGCCGGGCTCGAGTCGATCCTGCTCGGCGCGCACGCGGAGGGAATCCGGAACGTCCTCGCGGTGACCGGGGATCCGCCCGAGGTCGGCGACTATCCCGGCTCGCAAGGCGTCTACGAGGTGGACGCGATCGGGCTCGTCGACGTGATCGCGCGGCTGAACAACGGCGAGGACTACTACGGGCGGGCGATCGACGCGCCGACCTCGTTCTTCCCGGGCGTCGCGGTCAATCCGTCGGCGGACGACCTCGACACCGAGCTGGAGCGGTTCGAGCGAAAGCTCGAAGCCGGCGCGCGCTTCGCAATGACTCAGATCCTCTTCGACCTCTCCTACCTCGAGCGCTTCCTCGCCCACTACGGCGGGAAGGCGCCGATCCCACTGCTCGTCGGGCTCTGGCCGATCCGCAGCTTCGAGCTGGCGCAGCGCGTGCACAACGAGGTGCCGGGGATCGTCGTGCCGGAGGCCGTGCAGGAACGGCTGCGCACTGCGGGAGCCGATTCGCCGACCGTCGGCCTGGCTCACACGCGCGACCTGCTCGCCCAGGCGCGCGAGCTCGCCGGTGGGGTCTATGTCGTCGCGCCGTTCCGGCGGCCCTTGGGCGTGCTCGAGCTCTTCAGCTGAGCTGTGGGGGGGGGGGGCTGTCGAGAGCCGCCCCGCGCTCGGCAGGAGGGGGAGTGGAAGCCCTGCAGTGCTTCTTGGCCGCGTCATGCGGTACGCGGGTTTCCGCCTGTCCCTGCGTGTCTCGGTCATCGGCTCGGTAGGAGTTTCGATATCCCCCTCGTCCGAGGGTTCCGGTCAGGAGCAGCTGCCGGTTGACACCTGGCCGCGGGCGCGTGCGAGGTCGCTGCGAACCAGATCGGATGGCACGCCGAAGCCGCTCCTGCCGTCGAGACGAGATGCGAAGACGGTTGCCTCGACGGCGCCGTTCTCGTCGACCGCGGGGCCGCCGGAGTGCCCGTGGCGGACTTTCCCGCGCACGCTCGTGATCGTGCGCTCGATCGGGCCGTGCCCATACGCGTCGCGGCTCAGGACGGCGGCCGTCCGTCCGATCCGGCCCGGGATCGCGGTGAACGCGCCGTTGCCGGGGAAGCCCAGAATCGCCACCGCGCGGCCGGACCTCGGGTCGGCGACCGCGAGCGCGGGCGCGTCGAGGCCCGACACGGCCAGGATCGCGACGTCGTTCTTCCGATCGAAGACCACGGCGCGAGCGGGCAGATGCGGCCCGATCCCGGCCACCTGGACAGTCGTGTCGTCCTGGCCCGCGACAACGTGCGCCGCGGTGACGACGAGCTTCGGACGGATGACCCAGCCACTCCCCGCGACGCCGAGGCCACAAGCGGTGCCGAGGACGCGGACGACGCTCGGCGCCGCGCGCCGCACCCCCGGATCGCGCAGCACCCGCGCGTCCGGAGCCGCGACGGCACCGCCTGGTGCAGCGATCTGCGGGAATGGGTCCACGCGCGCGAGGACGGCCAGCAGCCGGCCCGGCGGCACGACGGAGTTCAGGTTGCGGAGGAAGTAGGAGGCCTGCGCGCCCTTGCGCAGGGCGTTCTGTCCGGGGACGAGGAGCGCGCCTGCGCCCAGGATCCAGACCAGCGCAAGCCCGGCGAGGGCTCCGAGCGCAGCGCCGCCCAGGCTGTCGAGCGCGCGTAGCGGCGGCACGACGAGCGCGCGCCGTACCGCGCCGCCCAGGATCGTCCCGACGGTCTCGAGCGCGATCGCGCCGACGCACGCGCCTCCGAGCGCGATGAGCGGCGTCCACGGCGACCGCGACCCACCGGAGAGAAGCGCGGGCGCCAGCCGTGCCCCGAGCATCGCGCCGGCGACGATCCCGACCAGGGAGAGCGCACTGCCGACGAGCCCCTTCCGTAAGCCGACGAGTGCGGCGACCGCGACAACCACGAGCGCAACCCAATCGACCCTCGTCACCCGGCCAGGCTACAGCCGGAGAAAGTCGGCGCTTGCGCGCCTCAACTTTCTCCGGTTCCCCAAGCCCCAGCCGCAGTGAGCCGCGGCCGCCATGTCGCCCGCGGCGGCCCAATTTGCACCAACAAGGCGAGCGCGCGCTCCCGGCTACACTCTCGCTCTACGTCTGGGGGCGTAGTTCAGTTGGTTAGAACGCCGGCCTGTCACGCCGGAGGTCGCGGGTTCGAGTCCCGTCGCTCCCGCTTCGAGGGCGCCGCCTCGACGTCACGGCGCTCGCAGCGTCACTCTAACCCCGGGACTGCTTTCGAGTCAGCGACCAGACGAACGCCCTCCGCGGTCGTTCGCACGCCAAGCGCTGCGCGGGCCTCCGCGAGTCGCCGGTGTGCAGTCCGCGGCGAGATATGAGCGACCCGCGCGGCGTCGAGCACCGTTGAACCGTCGGCGAGCAACTCGAGGAGTCGTCGCTGGTCGGCCCCGAGCCGGCGAAGACCGGTACGAGCGGAGCGCTCCTTCACTTCGACGTGACCGATACGGCGAAGATCCTCGACCAGCGCAGCGGTGAGCGACATTCCCCGGCGGGCAGCAACGACGACCCCGGCGCCGCGGGCAGCGGCGAGGACGGATGCTGCGACATCGCTTTCACTCTCGATCGTGCCTGCGCAGACGAGTCCTGACTCGACCAGATCCCATGGCAGGCTCGGCAACTGCCACCCGCGGAGAATGACGAATCCCGCCTCGGCCGCCTCGGTCGTTGCCGTGTCGGCCAGTGCCGGTTCGAGCGCCACGATCAACGGCGGCGAGATCATTCGTCCCGCCCTGACGCCGTCGCAGCTGCCTGCTTTCGAGTGTGGGCGCCGAGCTTCGCCATCGAGCTGCGGACGAGCGTTTCGACGGTGGAGGAGGCGATTGCGAGCCGACCTGCGATCTCCCGAGTCGTCAATCCTCCGCCGACGAGCTCGAGGATCTCACGCTCGCGAGTGCTCAATAGGCCGTCCGTGCGCTTGCCCGGGAGAGGGCGTCTGACGCCGAGGACCCTCAGACTGCCACGCACGCGCGCAAGCCAGGGAGACATTCCCTCCGCCTCCGCACGCCGCTCTGCCTCGAAGAGATGCTGACGCGCCCGGTCGACAGCGCCGACTTGCGCCGCGGCACGAGCTGCCCCTAACAGGCAGCGAAGCGCGTAACGGAAACCGTTGCCTTCCCAAGCGTCCACGAGCTCGAGAAAGAGACCCTCGGCGTCGCCCTCGCGTCCTGGCGTCGCGAGCAAACGGAGAGCTTCCGATTCCTTGCCGAACAGCGCAAACCACGGCGAGCCAGAGACGCCGGAAGTCGCGGTGAACCCAGGATCGCCGCTCGGGACACCCAGATCGGCACAGGCCCAATCCCGCATGGCAAGGACCTGCGCCAGGTCTTCTGACTCGTCGATCGAGAGCCGCTCGACGATCGCCTTCAACGCCCGGGCCGGGTCGCGCGCGAGCCATTCGACCTCGGCGCGGACCAATGTGTTCGTCGCGCGTCCCCATGTCGTCTGCAGGCGCGCGCGATGGTCTTGCAGAAGCTCTCGTGCCTCGGCGAGCCTTCCGGTGTCGGCGAGCGCGAGCGCCAGGTCGGCATGGATCTGCTCAGGATCGATCCGCCCGAAGGCGGATGCCTCGAGGCACGCGCGCAGCTTCGGCACGGTGGCGCTGTAGCGGCCACGCGAGTAGAGCGTCACGTGGGCCCACCGCCAGCGGAACTCCAACTCCCAGCTGCGAAGCCCTGCCAGGCGGGCCCTTCGAGCCGCACGCGCGAGGACTCGACGGGCCGATGGGAAGCGGCGCGCCAGGCAGGCGTTCATCGAGAGCCCCACGATCGCCTCGAACTCGAAGCCAAGGTCGCCGGTCCCTTCCGCGCGCTCGAGGGCGGCCTCGAAGTGAACGCGGCCCTCGTCGAGAGAACCCGTCCACGTGAGCGAACGCGCAAGCAGCAGGTGTGCCCGGGCCTCCTCGCTCTGCACAGCCTGGGCGAGCGCGAGAGCAAAACGCGCATCTTCGACGGTGCGGCGTGCTCCACCGCGATGGAGATCCCATCCGATCAGCTCGAGCCGCAGGCGCAGCTCGAGTTGGCCTGCCTTCCCGTCGACGAGCTCGAGAGCCTCCCGAGCTACCGCGACCGCCTCGTCTGCGCGGCCGAGCGACCACAGGGCACAGGCGCGCTGAAAGGCGCCCTCCGCTGCCAGGATCCCCTCGTCCGTCCGGACCAGCCCCGCGAGGCGTTCGGCCTCCGGAAAGTCACCAGCCTCATGTAGGGCGCCCGAGGCACGGACAAGCAGCCCGTCACGTTCTGCGCCTCCCGGTGCCACAGATGCGGCGAGAGCAAGATGGCGCGCGCGATCGCCGATGGAATCGGCGGCATCCGCGCTCGCGAGTGCCTTCGCGAGGGCGGCTTCGTGCTCGCCTGCGGCCGCATGATGACGAGCGGCCTCAGCCGGGTCGCCGAGAGCTCTGGCCAGCCCTGAGTGCACAGTCCGTCGCTCCTCCGCAGAGAGCGCCGCGGCGGCGATCTCAGCGAGGGCCGCGTGCCTGAGCTCGAGCAGCTTCCCTTCACGCGTGACCAGTCCGGCTTCGACCAACTCGGTCGCCGCGCCCGGCACGACCCGCTGCTCCGCCGGCCGGCCCAGCAGCGCAAGTGCGGCCAGTGCCCTACGCGCCGTGGGCGAGCAGCGGTCAAACCGAGCCTTCAGCGAGAGCGCGAGCGTCGTCGACACGTCCGACTCCGCGCCTAGGTGCTCGATCAGGAACGCATTCCCTCGTGCGCTCGCGACAATCGCGCGAAGATCGCCGTTGCCGAGCCAGGGCCGAACCGAACGCGCAAGCTCGAGCGCGGCCTTCTCGCGCAAGGGCTGTAGGTCGAGCACCTCGAAGCCAGCCCGCTCGACCGCACGAAGGGCGATGCGCGTGTCGCGGTCGCCATTCCGGATCGCGCCGACCAACCGCACGTGACCGACAAGCAGCGGGAGCAGCGACCGTGTGGCGCGGTCGGCCCACTGCAGGTCGTCGAGAATGAGGAGCCCGTCCCCGACGCGGTCCGCGACGAACCCGGCGAGGAATCGCCGATCGCCCGCCGGTAGCGGCTCGCGGAGGGCGCGCACAAGCGGGAGGAACTCCGCCGACGAGAGCGTCTGCAAGCCGCCTCCCGCGAAAACGGCGTAGCCCGAACAATCGCCGGCGGCGTGAAGTAGCGCGCTCTTGCCTACCCCGGCCTCCCCGAGGACAACGATCGGTCGCCGCGTGCGGATCGACCGTCCGACCAACGCCAGCTCCTGCCTCCGCGCAACGAGCATCGGGCCGATTCTGTCAACTCGCCCAACGAGCTCCGTTGCGAATGTGGCACAGACTGATGATGCGAATCGGAGCGCTCCACGCGTACCGTCGATTGAGTCACTTGGCCTGCGGTTCACCTGATCGCCGAGGACGCAAAGGAGGAGATGGGGGAATGCGACGCGTTCTCGCTGCGGTTGCGACAGCATTCATGACCGCGGCGGCCGGCACCGCTGCGATCGTCGTGCTCGCATCGGGGGCGGCCGCTGGCGCGCTCGCCAGCCATCCCGACCCCACCGGCGACGTGAACCCGGGCGCGGCCGACATCTCGAGCTTCGACGTCTCCGCGGACGGCGGAACGCTCAGCGTCAGCGTGACAACGACGGCCGCGCTCGGCCCCGACCAGGCGGTCTCCGCATACTTCGACACGCAGGAGGGCGGAGCGCGCGGCGGCTACGACTATTACGTCACCTCCGCCCTTCCCGCCGGGCCCGATTCGTGCTCGCTCTGGAAGGCGGACGCCGACGGTGGTTGGAGCTACGTCGAGCCGGCGACCTGCTCCCACGCAGGGACGACGGTCGTGCTCGGTGTCGCGGCCACGAGCATCGGCGCAGGCGCCTCGGTCGAGGTGGGGACCACCACCGAGCACTTCGAGGGCATCCGCATCGTCTTCGACGACC
>JAWVDL010000379.1:0-4239 GCA_033857355.1 Gaiellaceae bacterium
CCCGCTCGAGCCCGACGGCTTCGCTGACCCGCAGGCCCGCTCCGTACAGCAGCTCGACCAGCGCCGCGTCGCGCAGCGAGCGGGGCGTCGTTCCGTTCGCCGCGTCGATCAGGCGCAGAGCCTCGCCGGGCGAGAGCGTGCGCGGAAGCTTGCGCGTCCGGCGCGGCAGCTGCACGTCCGCGGCCGGATTGTCCCCGCGCGCTCCGATCAGGACCTGGTGGCGGAAAAAGGAGCGGAGTGCGGCAGTCCGGCGCGCGATCGTCGAGCCGGCGGCGCCGCCGGCGCGGAGCGAGGCGAGGTAGCGCTCGACGTCCTCCACGCTCGCGCGCGCGGGCGAGTGCCCGAGCAGGCGCGTGAAGCCGGCGAGGTCGCGGCGGTACGCGTCGAGGGTCCGGGGCGCGAGCCTCGCCGCAGAGACGGCGAGGAACGCCTCGACCTCAGGTGCGATCTCGGGGGTGGGAGCTGTCATAGACCTTGCGGAGGCGCTTGCCGTCCACGTGCGAATACACCTGCGTGGTGGACAGGGACGAATGGCCGAGCAGCTCCTGGATCGTGCGGAGGTCGGCGCCGCCCTCGAGCAGATGCGTTGCGAAGGCGTGCCGCAGCCGGTGCGGGTGGGGGAGGAGGCGCCGGAGCGTCGAGGTGTCGAGCCGCTTCCCGCGGACGGAGAGGAACAGCGCGTCGTCCGCGCCGCGTGCGAGCTCTGACCGGGCCTCGTGGAGGTAGCGCGCGACCCAGTGCGCCGCCTCCTCGCCGAGAGGCACGACGCGCTCCTTGCCGCCCTTCCCGCGGATCCGGACGTGCTCCTGCTCGAAGTCCACGTCCCCGAGGTCGAGATCGACCGCCTCGCGGCTCCGCAGCCCGGCCGAGTACACCAGCTCGAGCAGGGCCCGGTTCCGCAGCGCCAGCGCTCCCTGCCCCTCGGCTCCCGCGAGTGCGCTCTCCACGTCCGCCTGCTTCGGGACGTCGGGGAGCCGCCGCCTCCTCCGCGGCGCGAACGACGCCTCGGGCACGCGCGCGGGGCCGAGCGTGAAGCGCATGAAGGAGCGCACAGCCGCGAGCTTGCGCGCGATCGTGCCCGGCGAGAGCCGGCGCGCGGCGCTGCGCGAAGAGGCCAGATGAGCCGCGTATTCCGAGAAGCACCGGGTGTCGACATCCGAGGGCGCGAGCTTCCGCGCGTCGAGCCAGCGCACGAACTCCTCCACGTCGAAGCGGTACGCGCGGCGGGTCGCGTCGGAGAGCGAGGGGCTGTCGAGAAAGCGATCGGTGGCGTTCACGGGCCGGGACCGTTTCCCGCCGCGCGCGTTGCCTCCTGCTAACTACGATTCGCCGGAATGCGGAACGGCGGTCCTCCGATCGAGCGTTTTGCCGAGCTGATCGCCGGATTCGGCGCGAATGTCCAGCCCGGCCAGATCGTCGAGCTGTCCGCGACGCCGGGCAAGGAGCAGCTTGCGCGTGCCATCGCCGGGGCGGCCTACCGGCGGGGCGCGAAATTCGTCGACTACATCCACTACGACCCGTGGATGAAGCGCGAGCGTGTCCTCCACGCACCGGATGACGCGCTCGACTTCACGCCTTCCTGGTACGGCGAGCGCGCGCTCGAGCTTGGCAAGGAGCGCGGCGCGATAATCTCGCTGAGCGGGCCGGCCGCTCCCGGACTCTTCAAGGACCTCGACCCCGAGCGGGTCGGCCGCGACCGGTATCCCTCCGTCCCCGAATACCTGACCGTCATCAACGACGAGACGGTGAACTGGTGCATAGCGCCCTGTCCGACGCCGGCGTGGGCGGAGCTGGTCTATCCGGAAGCCGAGCCCGACGAGGCGCTCGGCAGGCTCTGGCAGGACGTGGTCCACATCTGCCGGCTCGACGAGGACGACCCGATCGCGGCCTGGACGGAGCGCAATGCCGAGCTCGTCGGCGCGGGCGGCCGACTGACCGACCGCCACTTCGATGCCGTGCACCTCGAGGGGCCCGGCACCGACCTCACGATCGGGTTGCTGCCCAGCTCGAAATGGATCGGCGGAGGCGGCAAGACCGTCGACGGCATCGTGCACATGCCCAACCTGCCGACCGAGGAAGTGTTCACGTGTCCCGATCCCGAGCGCGTGGAAGGCGTTGTCCGGGCGACGAAGCCGCTCTTCACGTCAGGTCAGATCATCGAGGGGCTGACCGTGCGGTTCGAAGGCGGACGAGCGGTCTCGATCGAGGCCGAGCGCGGTGCTGAGACGCTCCAGGCGCTGTCACAGCGCGACGAGGGCGGCTCGCGGCTCGGTGAGGTCGCGCTGGTGGACAAGGCCGGGCGAATCGGGCCACTCGGCACTGTCTTCTACGACACGCTCCTCGACGAGAACGCGGCGAGCCACATCGCGCTCGGCGGTGCGCTGGATTACGCGGTCGGCGATGCGGATCGCGAGCGCCTGAACCGCAGCCAGATCCACGTGGACTTCATGGTCGGCGGGCCTGAGGTCGACGTGACCGGAATCACCGCGGACGGCCGGCGGATGCCGATTCTTCGCGGCCAGGCCTGGCAGGTTTGATTCCGGCAGGTTCGGGGGGAATCTTTACAAGGCACCCCCGGGTTCCCTAACCGTCGCCAGGAGCAACGCTTACATACGGCGGCGAGGATTCCCGTCGTCTCGCCCGAACCTCAAGGCTGATCCGAATGAGGAGGAAACCCATGCACCGGAAGCTTCGACTTCCATCACCGGCGATTGCGATCGCCTGTATCGCGCTGATTGCGGCGTTGACGGGCACGAGCTACGCGGCGGTCAACTCGCTGGCCCCCCGCAACAGCGTCGCGAACTCGTCACTCCGCAACAACGCTGTGACATCCATCAAGGTCAAGGACCGCTCGCTGCTTGCGAAGGACTTCGCGATCGGCCAGCTCCCCGCCGGTCCCGCGGGCCCCGCCGGTGCTGCCGGCCCTGCCGGCCCTGCCGGCCCCGCCGGTCCGTCCGGCGCAGCCTCGATCAGGTGGGCGCTCGTCAAGGCTGACGCCACCATCGTGGCGCAGTCGGGTGGCATCTCGATGACCTCGCACTCGCCGGGCAACTACTTCATGGACTTCGGCTCCGCGCAGAACACGAAGCTGATCCTGGCGACCTCGGCCTTCGCAGGCGGAGACACCAGCGCGCGCGATTCGACCATCGGAGGCCCGTGCGGCGGCACCGCCGAGGGGATGGTCTGCTCCACGGCGAACGACACGAGCCACGTCCACGTGCAGACGTTCAGCACGGCCGGCGTGCTCACCGATCACTCGTACTACGTAGCCGTCTTCGGCTAGAACGCGCCGAAACGAAGGACTGGAGGGCCCGCCCACGAAGCGGGCCCTCCGTCGTTCGGAGGCCGGTCTTGAATACGATTGACCCCTTGCAGGGAAGGAGGCACGCATGGCGATGACCGAGATCGAGCGTCGCGAAGGACTTGCGGAGCACGGTCTCAGCGCCGACGGTGACGTCCACTGGAATCCCAGTACGTCCGTCCTCTACACCCACGCGCTCGTGCGCGGAGAGGGGCAGCTCGCCGAGGGAGGCCCGCTCGCGGTCGACACGGGAGTCCACACCGGGCGCTCGCCGAAGGACAAGTTCGTCGTCCGCGAGCCGAGCTCGGAGGACCGCATCTGGTGGGGCGACGTCAACCAGGAGCTCCCCGAGGACTCGTACGAGCACCTGCGCGACAAGGTCACTGCCCAGCTCGACGAGCAGCCGTCCCTCTACGTGGTCGACGCATTCGCCGGAGCCGATCCCGCACACCGCATCAACGTCCGCGTGATCACCGATCACCCGTACCACGCGCTCTTCGCAAAGACGATGTTCATCGAGCCCGACGAGGAGGAGCTGGATGGATTCGAGCCGGACGCGCTCGTGCTGCACGCTCCGGGTCTCGATGCGGTGCCCGACGAGGACGGAACGCGCAGCGGAACGTTCATCGTCCTGCACCCCGGCCGGGCCGAGGTGCTGATCGGCGGGACGTTCTACGCGGGCGAGATCAAGAAGTCGATCTTCACCCTGATGAACGACCGCCTTCCGCTCGAGGGCGTCTTCCCGATGCACTGCTCGGCGAACGTCGGCGCTCGCGGCGACGTCGCGATCTTCTTCGGACTCTCCGGTACTGGCAAGACGACGCTCTCCGCCGACCCGGAGCGCTCCCTGATCGGCGACGACGAGCACGGGTGGGGCGACAGCGGCGTCTTCAACATCGAAGGCGGCTGCTACGCCAAGGTGATCCGCCTCTCGCCGC
>JAWVDL010000380.1:0-5125 GCA_033857355.1 Gaiellaceae bacterium
GGTCGCGTGACCGTCTGCGTGAGCGGTCACGTACTCCACGGGATCACGGAAGAAGGAGCGCGCGGAGAGCACGACTACTGCAGGGCTCGCAGCGCGAGCAGCTCGTACGCGACGTTCGCGGCCGCGAGAGCCGTCGGGTGGCCGGGTCCGTCGTACGCAGGCGACACCTCGACGACGTCCGCGCCCGCGAGGCGAATCCCGCGCAGCTCGCGCAGGAAGGCCAGCGCCTCGGCGGTCGAGAAGCCCGCGACTTCCGGAGTGCCGGTGCCCGGCGCGAACGCCGGATCGAGGAAGTCCACGTCGAAGGACAGGAAAACAGGCCGTTCGCCGACGCGCTCCCGCACGACGCGGCCGTACTCCGCCGGCCCGAGTGACCGCAACTGCTCGCTCTCGAGCACGTGGTAGCCGAGGTCGCGGGAAGCCTGCAGGTCCTCGGCTCCGTAGACCGAGCCGCGCATCCCCGCCTGGATCGACGCCGCGGGATCGACGAGCCCTTCCTCGGCGGCGCGCTTGAACGTGGTCCCGTGGAAGTAACGCTGGCCGAAGTACGACTCCCACGTGTCGGCGTGCGCGTCGAGCTGGACGAGCGCGAGCGGACCGGTCACGCGCGCGAGTGCGCGAAGCTCGGCGAGCGTGATGCTGTGGTCGCCACCGAGCGCGACCGTGAAGACCCCGGCCTCGGCAAGCGGCGCCAGCGCTTCCTCGATCTGGCCGTAGGTGCGCTCGGTGTCGCCCGGCGAGACCGGCGTGTCCCCGTAATCGACGATCGAGAGCGACTCGACGACGTTGACCTTGAGCGCCGGGTGGTACGGCCGGAGGAGCGCCGACGCGGAGCGGATCGCCTCAGGCCCGAAGCGCGCACCGGTCCGGTAGCTCGTGGCGGTGTCGAACGGGATCCCGACCGCGGCCGCGTCGACCCCGGCGAGATCGGTGACGTGCGGTCCGCGCATGAACGTGCGGATGCCCGCGAAGCGCGGGATCACCTGCGCGTCGAGCGGGCGGTAGGGCGGCTCCACTAACCAGCCTCTACGAGCAGGGCGCGCGCCTGGTCCGCGAGTACGAGTGCGCCCTTGGCCTCGGCCCGCTGCAGCGCCTCCGTGAGCGGAGCTTGCGCGTCGACCGCAAGGCCCGCTCGGATGAGCACGAGGCCAAGCACGAGGCGGGCTTCGATGTGCAGCGGGACGTACTCGCTGGATTCGACGGCTGCCAGCGCCTCCTTCGCGAGTGCGACGGCATCCTCGTGCTCGCCGCGCCGGCTCCTGATCCGTGCTCTCGTCGTGAGCACGTACATCCTCGTCACGAAGTCGTCGCGAGCGGCAATGGCCTCGGCTTCAGCGACCACCTCCTCGGCCTCGTCGAGCCGATCCAGCTCGACGAGCGCCCAGCCGAGCATCGCGCCGATCGTCGATCGGAACCCGCGCTCGTCCAGCTTGCCGAGCGCCACCCAAGCCTCACGTAGAACATGCTCGGCAGCCCCGGGCTCCCTTGCGAACATCTCCAAGCGCCCGAGATCCATCGCTTGCGACAAACGGAAGAGCTCCAGGCCGAGCTCCGACATGCGCTCTTTGAGCAGGCGGACACGCTCGCGGCTCTCGTCGAAGCGCCCCTCAGCGGCGGCGGCCACGGCCAAGAGGTCGACCGCGCCCAGCTCGACTCGCGGCCCCAGGCGCGGCGAGTCTGCGAGCATCGTCTGCGCAAAGCGCTGGACCTCGTCCCAGGGAGCGGGCCCCCACCTCGCCGCGCTCGCAAGCATTCCGACCGCCCACGACTCCTGATAGGGATCGCCGACACTTCGGGCGTACTGGCCGGCCCGCTCAGCCGCAACCTTTTGCTCGGCGATGCGCCCGGTCCAGAAGAGCATCAGCGCGAGCTGGACGTACGCTTCCGCGAGCACGACCTGATCTCCGAGTGGCTCGAGCTCTTCGATGGCGCCGCGAACCTCCGCCAGGCCTTCCTCGAACTCGAGGCCCGAGGCCATCGCGGAGATCTGGGCATTGAGGAAGCGTGCGCGACCGGCTGTGACGGCGTCCCCGTGCTCACGAGCCTCCGCCAGTAGCCCCAGGCTCTCGCTGCCCCGACCCACGGCGTTGAGGCAGATTGCCAGGGTCGGGAGGAGCGCGAGTCGACGCTCGTCGTCGTGCTCGAAGAGCGCCGCTGCTCGCTCGCCGAGGCTGATTCCGGCGCCAATATCGTGGCGCCTCCAGGCCCGCATGGTGGCGGACGCGAGCCGCTCGCCCGCACGGCCACTTAGCGCCGTGTCCGCCTCGCCGAGCTCCCGACGGTAGAGGGCGGCCTGCTCCAGGTGATAGCCGACGATCTCGTCGAGCTCCACCAGGTCGGAACCGAACTCCTCGAGCCAGGTGGCGAACCGCTCGTGTAGCGCGGCACGGGTCGACTTGGGGAGCGACTCGTAGGCGGCGTCACGAACCAGCAGGTGGCGGAAGCGGTACGCATCGTCGGTGACGACGGTCGACGCGTCGGGCCGCACGAGCTCCTTGCGGACGAGCGCGACGAGCCGCGAGTCGACCTGTCCCTCCTCCGGCGCCAGCGCCAGCACGGCGCCGCGATGGAAGACCTGGCCCTCGACTGAGCCGCGCTCGAGCACCGCGCGCTCGTCCTCGGGCAGGCCGTCGAGACGCGCGGCGAGGAGCGCGTGGATCGTCGGCGGCACGGCGACCTCGCCGTCGGACTCCCGCGCCAGCTCGACCATCTCCTGCACGAAGAGCGGGTTGCCACCGGCCGCGTCTCCGATGCGGGCGACGAGCGACTCGTCGTCCTCCGCGAGCAGGCCACGCACGAGCTCGTCGGTCTGCTCGCGGGCGAGCGGCTCGAGCAGCACCGTCGTGGCGTTCAGCTTGCCTCCGCTCCAGCCGGGCCGTACGTCGAGCAGCTCCGGCCGCCCCATGCAGAGCAGCAGGATCGGGGCGTCCCGGGAGAGATCCGCGATGTGCTCAATCAGATCGAGGAACGACGGCTCGCCCCAATGGATGTCGTCGAAGACGACCACGAGCGGCAGCTCCGCGGCAGCGAACTCGAGCGCCTTCCGCACCGCCCAGGCGGCCTCCGCGGGAGTCGTCGGCGCCTCGACCTCGCCGAGGAGGATCGAGATGGGTCGCCGCACCCGCTCGTCTCCGCCGGGATCCCCGAGCTGCTTCAGGAGCTCGACTACCGGCCAGTAGGTGATCCCCTCGCCGTAGGACAGACAGCGGCCACGCAGGACCCGCGCGCCCTCGATCGTTGCAAGCAGCTCGCTGACGAGTCGCGACTTGCCGACGCCCGCGGCGCCGAGGACCGTGAAGAGGTGGCACCCGCGCTCGCGGACGGCGCGCTCGTACGCGCGGCGCAGCTGCTCCAGCTCGTCGGCACGTCCGACCATCGGCGTGCCGTCGCGGCGCGGCGCCTCCTCTCGGATCTCGCCGAGGCGATACGCGGTCAGCGGCTCGGCCTTCCCCTTCGCTTCTAGCGGCGGCAGCGGCTCCGCGTCGACGCTGTCGCGGACGAGCGCATAGGTGGACGCTCCGAGGAAGACCTCGCCGGGCGCTGCCGCCTGCTCGAGCCGCGCGGCGACGTTGACCGCATCGCCCGTCGCCAGCGTGTCCGCACCCCCGGTCACCACCTCGCCGGTGTTGACGCCGATGCGAACGTCGATCTCGACCGCATCGCGGAGCTCGGCCGCGGCCCGCACGGCGCGGAGCGCGTCGTCCTCGTGGACGACCGGCACTCCGAACACGGCCATCACCGCGTCGCCGATGAACTTCTCGACCGTTCCCCCATGACGCTCGATGGCCGTCCGCGCCGTCTCGAAGTAGCGCGCCATCACGGTCCGCAGCGCCTCGGGATCCATCTGCTCGCCGAGACTGGTCGAGCCTGTCACGTCGCAGAACAGGACGGTGACGACCTTCCGCTGCTCGCGCGGTGCGGCCGTCCCTGCAAGCGGCGCTCCGCAGGAGTTGCAGAAACGGGCCCCGTCAGGGTTGTCGCGCCCGCAGGCGGAGCAAACGATCACCCACGGAGCCTACGACGAGAACGCGCGACAGGCTACGTCGTCGCGGCCGGGTCCGGACGCACGATCACCGTGTCCGCGATCGGGATGATCTCGTCGACCGGCAGCTCCGCCGCCGACGCGTGCTCGCGGATCGCCTCGGGGCTCGACGCCTCGTAGATGCAGACGGTTCCGACCGAGCCGCCACCCTCCTCGAGCACGTAGCTGCGAATCCAGCGGATGTCGTCGCTCATGCGCTCGCCCTCCGCGGTCGAGCGGCCGGCGGCCTCCTGGAGATCCCCCGGAGACTTCCAGCCACTGCGGCGCAGAATCGCGTAGAGATTCATCGTGTCCTCCTTTAGCGAGTTTGCGGGAAGCCGAGATCGACCTTGGAGGTCGCGGGATCCGGCCAGCGAGACGTGACGACCTTGCCGCGCGTGTAGAACGTGATCCCCTCAGGCCCGTAGATGTGCGTGTCGCCGAAGAGCGAAGCCTTCCAGCCCCCGAACGAGTAGTAGGCGACCGGGACCGGGATCGGCACGTTCACGCCCACCATCCCGGCTTGCACGTCGAACTGGAAGCGCCGCGCCACGCCGCCGTCGCGGGTGAAGATCGCCGTGCCGTTCCCGTACGAGTTCTCGTTCACGAGCGCGAGCGCCTCGTCATAGGTGTCCACACGGGTCACGCCCAGGACTGGGCCGAAGATCTCCTCGATATACAGCTCCATCTCGGGCTTCACGTCGTCGATCAGGGAGGGCGCGAGGAAGAAGCCGCCGCCGTCCGGTGCGCCCTCGCGTCCGTCGACCACGACCGTCGCGCCCTCTCCCGGCGCGTTCTCGATGAAAGAGGCAACCTTGTCGCGGTGCTCGCGCGTGATGAGCGGGCCCATCTCGACGTCGGGCTCGAGGCCGCTTCCGACCTTGATCTTCGGGATCCGCTCCTTGATCGCGGCGACGAGCGGCTCGGCGGCGTCGCCGACGGCCACGAGCATGGAGATCGCCATGCAGCGCTCGCCGGCGGAGCCGTAGCCCGCCGAGACGGCCGCGTCTGCAGCCATGTCGATGTCGGCGTCGGGCAAAACGATCATGTGGTTCTTGGCCCCGGCCAGTGCCTGGCACCGCTTCCCGTGGGACGTGGCCGTCG
>JAWVDL010000381.1:0-6350 GCA_033857355.1 Gaiellaceae bacterium
GCTTCGTAGTCGCCGGCGCGGGTGCGGTTCGTCGTCCCGACCTCCCGCAGCCGCGCGCCTGAGCGCGCGAGAACCTCGGGAATCCGGAAGCCGTCGCCGATCTCGATCAGCTCGCCGCGGGAGACGAGCACCTCGTCCTTCGGACTTAGTAACACGTTGTTACTTGGCTCGATCAGCGCGGCGAGGGCGAGGAGGATGGCCGCCGCGTTGTTGTTGACGACGAGTGCGGCCTCGGCTCCGGTGACCCGGCGCAGGATCTCGGCGACATGATCCTGACGGGATCCGCGCGCGCCCTCGGCCAGGTCGTACTCGAGGTTCGAGTAGCCGCGGCCGACCTCTCCGACCCGCTCGAGGGCCGCGTCGGCGAGCGGAGCGCGCCCGAGATTCGTGTGGACGATGACGCCGGTCGCGTTCAGCACTCGCCGCAGGCGCGGGGTCCGCGCCGATCCGAGCTCCGCCAGCGCGCGCTCGACGAGATCTCCGGGCTCTGCCCCCGCTTGAATCTCCTCGCGCGCGCGCGCGAGAGCCGTGCGGGCGGCCGCGAGTGCCAGCGAGCGCGGCTCGGCGGCGAGGCGCTCGTCCCGAAGGAGCTCGTCCACGGACGGCAGGTCTCGGAGGCGCATCGCCGTAAAGTGTAGGGAGGGCCGGAACGCTTGCTTAACTGGGAGCGTTCTCCTCATGCAGATGTCCGTCCTCGTCGCAGCTCCCCTTCGCCGCCGTTCCCGCGCGCCGATCTACGTCGTGCTCGCTCTCGCGACGCTCGCGGCCGCCGTCGCCGCGGCCTTCTTCGCCCGCTCCCACCTCTACCGCGGGCAGGCGCTACCCGGCGTTCACGTGCTGGGCGCGGACGTCGGCGGGCGTGACCGCGCCTCGGCCGCGAGGGAGATCGGGCATGTCGCGTCCCCGCGGCTCCTCAGGCCTGTGCGAATCGTCGCCGCCGGGCATGCGCTGAAGCTGATTCCCGCCCAGGTCCTTCGGCTCGACGCGCAGGCGACGGCCGGCCGCGCGCTCGACTCGGGACGATCGTTGCCGGCCCGCGCGGTCGCGCTCCTCTCCCCGGCGCCACCCGCGCGCAACGTCGAGCCGGTCCTGCGCCTGCGGCAACCGGCTGCGGCCCGGCTCGTGCGGAAGCTGACCGCCTTCGCGCACCAGCCTCGATCGGCCACCGTCGCGCTCACGGACGCCGGGCTCGTCGTCAAGCCGGCGCGAGTCGGCACTCGGGTCGACACCGCCACCCTGTTCGCGGCGCTACGCAGACACGTCGCCACCGGTCACAGCACGATCCGCGTCCGCTACGTCCGGGCCGCGCCTCGAATCGGCAACGCCCAGGCTGCGGAGGCCGCTCGCATCGCGCGCAGGCTGGTCGTCGAGCCCGTCACCGTGCGCTTCCGCGGTGCGACGGTGACGACGCTCGAGCCCGACCGGCTCGCCCGGCTGCTCGCCTTCCGCGCCTCGGGTCATCGTTACGTCGTCACGTTCGACGCCGAGCGCTCGGGCAACGTGCTGCGCCGATTCGTCGACCCGTGGCGAAAGCGGGCGAGGAACGCCCAGTTCGACACCTCGCACGCCGTCGTCCGCGTGATTCCGTCCCAGGACGGAGTCGACATCGACGACCAGGCCGTGGCTGACTCGCTCGCCGCGGCTGCCTACTCGAGCGTCGACCGCACGGCCGACCTGTCGCTGCACGCGCGCCCTGCCGAGCTGACGACAGAGAAAGCGCAGGCCCTCGGGATCCGCCGCAGGCTCACGACGTTCACGACCGACATGGGCCCGTCGTCGTCGAATCGCATCCACAACGTCCACCTGATGGCCGACTTCATCGACGGGACGATCATCAGGTCCGGACAGGTCTTCTCCTTCAACGACGTCGTCGGCCCGCGCACGGCCGAGCGCGGCTTCCTCGAGGGACAGATGATCGTCGGCGGCCTCGTGCTCCCGGCCATCGGCGGCGGCGTGTGCCAGACGGCCACGACGCTCTTCAACAACGCCTTCGAGGCCGGGCTGCCGATCCTCGAGCGCCACAACCACAACCTCTACCTCTCCCACTATCCGCTCGGCCGTGACGCGACGGTGTCGTGGGGAGGCCCGGATCTCAAATTCGGCAACGACCTGAAGCACGCGATCCTGATCAAGACCTCGTACACCGACTCGACCCTGACCTTCAGCTTCTACGGGACGCCGCAGGGCCGCCGCGTCGTCTCGACGACGGGGCCCGAGACGAACTTCAAGTCGCCGACGACCTCGTACGCCGTCGACCCTCGCGCGCCGAGCGGCTCGGTGCGCGTCGAGAGCGGCAGCGGGCGCTCCGGCTTCGACGTGACCGTGGAGCGAACGGTCTACGAGCGCGGGAAGCTTCTCCGCAAGGGCATCTTCACCTCGCGCTACATCCCGGAAGGCCCCACGTACATCTACGGCCCGGGCCGCACGCCGCCGGGGCCGTACTTCGTGCTGCCGAGCTCCCCCTAGCTACTGGGCGTCGGCCTTCGCCGGCGCGGCGGGCACGTGTGCGCAGCGCCGCTCGTAGCACTCGAGCACTAGCTGGACGGCCTCGTCGGGATCGTCGGTGAGGTGCAGCAGCTCGACGTCCTCGGGCGAGATCATCCCGTCCGCGAGGGCCTCGTTCTTGACCCAGACCAGCAGCTCGGTCCAGTAGTCGACGTCGAAGAGGACGACCGGGAAGTGCAGCACCTTGCCGGTCTGGATCAGCGTCAGGGACTCGAACAGCTCATCCATCGTCCCGAAGCCGCCGGGGAAGACGACGTAGCCCTCGGCCGCCTTCACGAACATCGTCTTGCGCGCGTAGAAGTGCTCGAACGTGTACTCGATGTCGAGATACGGGTTCTCGTGCTGCTCGTGCGGGAGCTCGATGTTGAACCCGACCGAGAGTCCGCCGCCCTCCTTCGCGCCGCGGTTCGCGGCCTCCATCACTCCGGGGCCGCCGCCGGTCACGACCGCCCAGCCGGCCTCGGCGAACCGCCGCGCGACGCCACGGGCCTGCTCGTACGGCTTCGTTCCGGCAGGCGTGCGCGCCGAGCCGAAGATCGTCACCGCGGGACGGTCGATGCGCGCCACCGCCTCGAAGCCGCCGCGGAAGTCGGCCGCGATCCGGGCGACGTGCTCCTCGACGTCCGTGACCTCGGAGTCGAGGACTTTGCGGTCCTCCATCACAGCCGGTGTTGTGGAACGTGCGCGTAGACCATGCCGAGGACGAGCAGCGCCGCAAGGCCGAGGTACATCGCCCAGACGAGCATCCCGCGGCCCGCGTTTCGCGGCGGCTCGTAGACGAGCGTGTCGCCCTGCATTGCCGGGATCGGCCGCCGCAAGGCACGCGCGGCACCGACGATGAAGCCGCCGTCGAGCGGCACGAACGGAACCAGGTTGAAGAGGTTGAGCAGGAAGCCCGTGTACCCGAGCGCGTACATCAGCCGCGAGTCGATGGCCGCACCGACCCCCCAGCAGACTGCCGCTCCGATGCCCCCGAGGAACGGCCCGGCGATCGAGATCAACGCATTCCGCCAGGGGTCGTTCGGCGCGTCCTTGATCGCGACGTACGCCCCGAGGAACGGGATGAAGCGCGGCAGGGACGGCTTGAGCCCCTGGCGACGCGCCTCGAGGTAGTGGCCCGACTCGTGGACGAGGATCAGCAACACGAACCCGACCCCGAACTTCCAGCCCCAGATCAGCGCGTACGCCGCGAGCGAGATGAAGATCCCGAAGAACTTGATCGCGACGAAGCCAAACTTGAAGAGCAGGACGGCGACGGCGACGATCCCGCCCCAGATCTTCCGGAGGATCGCGCGGAAGTCGAGGCCCTGTGGGTGCAGCGGGTCGTAGCCGCGCAGATCCTCGGGGAGGTAGCTGGCGTCGGGCGCTTCGTGCATCGACTCAGCGTAGTGCAGGACTGGGCTTATGACCCCTTTCCGATCCACTCCTCGCCGCCCTCGTAGGCCTCCTTCTTCCAGACCGGAACGCTCTCCTTGAGCACGTCGATCGCGTCCTTGCACGCGGCCAGCGCGTCGGCGCGGTGTGGGGCGGAGACGGCGATGACGACGCTCGGCTCGCCGATGCCGACCCGCCCGACACGGTGGTGGATCGCCACGGCGCAGAGGTCGTAGCGCTCCTGGAGCTGCGCCGCGATGCCCGCCATCACGTCCTCCGCCATCTCGGGATATGCCTCGTAGTCGAGCCAGCGCACGGTGCGGCCGCGCGACTCGATCCGTGTCGTGCCCGTGAAGGTCGCGATCGCGCCGGCGCGCTCGTCCGCGACGGCGTCGACGACCGCGTCGAGCGATAGCGGCTCTGTGCTGAGTCGGAAGTCGCCGCCCGAGACCGGTGGGATGAGCGCGACCTCGTCGCCCTCCGAGAGCACCGCGCTCTTGTCGGCGTAGCCCTTGTTGAGCGCGTAGTGGATCCCCCGCGGCTGCTCGCCGAGCTCGAGCTCCTCCCAGACGTCCTTCAGCTTGGCGCCGTCGGGGAGCTCGAGCTCGCGCGAGCTCCAGCCAGCGCGCTCGCGCAGTCCCGCAAAGAGCTTGACTGTGACCTTCACGCGCGAGAGCGTAGACCTCCGGGACTAGACCAGGGCCGGCGCCTCCAGTGAAGCCGCCAGGGGGACCGGGGCTCCGATCGCCACGACCTGCGGTCCTCCCGGCCCCATCGGCTCGGTGAACGTCGCGATGTTCGTGGACGAGGAGAAGAAGCCGAGCACCCGAGCGGTCGTGTCGCCGACGTTCCGCAACGAGTGCGGCGCCATGGCCGGGACGAGCGCGATCTCTCCCGACCGCAATTCGCCGGTCTCGTCGCCCACGCTCGCCTCCAACGTTCCCTCGACGGCGTAGAGCAGCTCCTCGGCGCTGTCGCAATGCTCCGCGAGCTCGGCACCCGGCTCGAGCGTGATCCAGACCGCCGCCGTGCTCGCGGCCCCCATCGCGCTGTGGAACGGGAATGAGACGACGAGACCCCGTTCGTCGACGACCGGCGGAACTGCGTTGAGCTCTACCTTGATCATGACCTTCTCCTTTCGCTGCACAGTTATGTTCAACGATTATTTAAGACCGTGAAGCCTCTGTCAAGTTTCGATGTACAATGATGTGCAATGAAGCGGAGATACCAGCTCAAAGCGCGCGCCGACAAGCAGGCGGACACCCGGCGTCGGATCGTCGAGGCCGCCGTCGGACTGCACACCACGGTCGGGCCTGCGGCGACGAGCATCTCCGCGATCGCAGAGAGCGCCGGCGTCCAGCGGCACACTGTCTACGCTCACTTTCCGGATGAGGCCGCGCTGTTCGGTGCGTGCTCGGCACACTGGGTAGCGACGAATCCGTTTCCCGACACGTCGGGGTGGTTTGCGGAGGCCGACCCGGAACGGAGGCTTCGTGCGGCCCTTTCTTCTGTCTACGGCTGGTACGAAGGCGTCGAATCGGCGCTTGCCCTCTTCGCGCGCGACGCGCACGCCGTGCCTGCGAACGTGCGCGAGGCGCGCGTGGCTCAACTCGGGCTGCTCGCGGATGCGCTAACTGCGGGCTGGTCACGGCGGAAGGTCGTGCGCGCCGCCGTCGGCCATGCGCTCGCCTTCGAGACGTGGCGCTCGCTCGTTCGGCAGGAGGGACTGTCGCGACGGCAGGCCGTGGACGCAATGGCCCGGTTCGTCGCCGAGGCCTAGCGCCTACGATGCCTGCGATGGCGTCGACTGACCGCCGCGAGACCGACTCCGGCATCGAGATCAAGCCTGTCTACACGGCGGACGACGCCCCGGACGAGCTCGAGCTCCCCGGCGAGTTCCCGTTCACGCGCGGGCCCTATCCCGACATGTACCGGGGCCGGCCCTGGACGATTCGCCAGTACGCGGGCTTCGCGTCCGCCGAGGAGACGAACGCGCGCTTCCGCTACCTGCTCGACCGCGGCCAGACGGGCCTGTCGGTCGCGTTCGACCTGCCGACGCAGCTGGGACTCGACTCCGACGACCCGCGCGCGGAAGGGGAGGTGGGGCGGACCGGCGTGGCGATCGACTCGCTCGCCGACATGGAGATCCTGCTGGGCGGCATTCCGCTCGATCGGGTGTCGACCTCGATGACGATCAACGCACCGGCGTCGCTCCTCCTGCTCCTCTACGAGCTCGTCGCCGAGGAGCAGGGTGTGCCAGGAACGGCGCTGCGCGGCACGGTGCAGAACGACATTCTCAAGGAGTACATCGCGCGCGGTAACTACATCTTCCCGCCGCGCCCCTCGATGCGGCTGACGACGGATCTCTTCGCCTACTGCGCGGACCGGCTCCCCCGGTGGAACACGATCTCGATCTCCGGGTACCACATCCGCGAGGCCGGATCGACCGCGGTCCAGGAGCTCGGCTTCAC
>JAWVDL010000382.1:0-4733 GCA_033857355.1 Gaiellaceae bacterium
CGGACGCCCGCGAGCGCGTCCTCGACGACCCAGTTGCCCGCGGTCTGGCCGGTGATCTCGAGCGCCTTGATGATGTCCACGCCCGCGGCGACGAGGGTCGAGAGCGTGCGCGAGAAGCGCGCCATCGTCACCTTGAGCACGACGTCGCCGATCTTCATCGGGATCCGCAGCTTGATCTTGTCCCAGAGCCGGCGGCCCTTGTCGGTGCGCTTGAAGCGCCGGATTCCCCAGATCGTGAGACCGAGCCCCGGGAAGATGAAGTACCAGTCGGCGCGCAGGAAGTTCGAGGCGCCGACGACGTAGAGCGTGAGCGTCGGCAGCTGGCCGCCGAGCTGCGCGAAGATCTTGACGAAGATCGGGACGAGGAAGAGGAGCATTCCCGTCAGGACGAGGGTGGCGAAGATCATCACCATCGTCGGATAGATCATTGCGCCCTTGATGCGGCGCTTGATCTGGGTCTCTTTCTCGATCTGGAAGGCGACGCGGTCGAGCACGGTGTCCAGGATTCCGGCCGCCTCGCCCGCCTCGACCATCGCGACGTAGAGCCGCGAGAAGACCTTCGGATGCCGGCCCAGCGCCTGCGAGAGGAGGAGCCCGCCCTCGACGTCGGCGCGCAGCTCCCTGATCACGGCGCCGAGGTACTTGTCGTCGGTCTGCTGCTCGAGGATGACGAGCGCGCTGACCACGTTCAGGCCGGCCTCGATCATCGTCGCGAACTGGCGGGAGAAGATCTGCAGCGACTTCGGCTTGATCTTCTTGAACGCCGTGCGCGCGCCCTCCTCGCCCTCGGCAGGGAGCTCGCGCAGCGCCTGCGCAAGCAGGCCGCGCACGCGCAGCTGCTCGCGGGCCGCATTGGGATCGGGCGCGTGGATCTGCCCTTCCGACTCGAGCCCGACGGAGTTGATTGCTTGGTATGCGAAAGCAGCCATGGCGGACTCCTACGTTCCTGTCGCCGAGTCGAAGGTCGAGGGCTCGCGCGCCAGCACCGTCGAGAGGTTGTTCGCGTCGCGGACGACGACGGTCACGAGCTTGTTCTGGCGGCTGGTCGAGCTGGAGCCGGTCGGGTACTGCGGGACGATGTACGTGTCGATCCGGTAGCGGTGGTGATCCGGTCCGAGCACGGTCTGCATCGGGTTGCAGCGCGGCGGGGGCGATCCGGTCTCGCCGCTCAGCGATCCGCTGACCGACGTGCACGTGGCCGTGACCTGGGAGATGCCTCCGGCGCAGCCGCTGAGCGCGGTGTCGCAGTTGTAGGTCGTATCGGTTCGCGCCGTCGCCTCCGCAGTCGTGTCGAGGAGGATCGAGCCGTAGGTGTTCAATCGGTAGAGCTCGATCTGCTGGTCGGCCAGGGCCGAGGCGGTCGACGTCATCCCGGACCTCCGCAAGGCGAAGGCGCCCGAGTTGAAGGCAGCCACAAGGGCGAGGATGCCGATGTTGAGCATCGTCATCGCCATTAGGAGCTCCAGGATTCCGAAGCCCCTCTCACACCGCAGTCGTGCACGCACCATGTGGTGTATCGGCAGCAGACGCCCGTGGTTGAGCGTCTGCACTCCTATGGGGTAAGCGGGGTTGTGGACGTCGGTGTGCTGCTGATCGTCGTCGATCCCGGGGTGCCCGCGGGCACGAGGACCGCGTCGAGCGCGATCAGCTTCAGGACGTAGCGCGAGCCGTCCGAGGTGTTCTCGAGCGTCAGCGCCTTGCCCTTCTTGAGCGTGATCGTTGCCGAGCCGTCGGCGTAGGAGCCGCCTGCGATCGCGATCTTCGCGGAGGTTCGCGTCAGCGAGACGAGGTGGAAGACGGGCGCTGCGACCGGGAAGTCGACGCCGATGCCCACGACCTCGGGGGTTCCGTTGACGGAGATGAGCGCGGTGGTCGGCAGCGGCAGGTTGCTGGGGACAGCGCCACCAGGGGTCGGGCCGAGCGGGCCGACCGGCGGAACAGGCTTCGGGGTACTGGTGCCACCGGAGCTACCGGAGCTCGGGGGGCCTCCACCCGGGCTCGTGTCGACCTGCGGCGCGAAGGGGTCCTTGCTCGAGAACCGGCCGAACGCGACGAGCTGTCCCGAGGCAGGGGCCGAGGAAACCGCGCTTGCGTCGACGATTCCGGTGCTCGTGTGACTCGTGGCCGCGCCCGCGGTCCCGTTCGAGCCGCCAAGGCTCGGTGCGGCCAGAGGCGCAGTTCCCGCGGGAAAGCCGTTTGGAGGCTGGACGACGGCGCCCGGCGGAAGGGGCGGTGGCTTCTGGCTCATCATCGCCAGCATCTTCGGCACCTGGAACGCGAGCAGCCCGAGGAGCAGAACGCCGCCGACGGCGAGGATGATCTTCTGCTTCTTGACCTTGGCCTTTTGATCGGCCGCGAGTGACTTGGGCATTACTGTGCTCCTGTCGCGCTCGCACTGCCGGTCGCCGGCGTGGGAGTCGGGGTCGGGGTGGTCGTGGTCGCCGTGGTGTCGGTGGTGGCCGTTCCGGCTGCGGGAGTGCTCGCCGTCGCGGGCCCGGTGGCGGTGCCGGTCCCGTACACGAATGCGTCGATCAGCAGGTTGGCCTGGATCTCGGGGAAGCCGCCCTTGCCCTCCGCGAAGTCGACGGTGTCGACTGCGAACAGCCTGCCGGTCGCATCGAGGCGGCCGCCGTTGACGGTGACCAGCGTCCTCAGGCGGTACAGCAGATCGGCGAGGTCGTAGAAGTTGCCGTGGAAGACGACCTGGACAGGGATGACCTGGTAGCCCGACTGGGACGCGACGGCCTGGGGCGTGATCGATTCGAACACGATCCCGGTGTCGGCGGCGAGGCCGTTCAGCTGCAGGAGCAGACCGGACATGTCCGTCTGGTCCGGCATCGCCTTGGACAGCCTGAACAGGTCCGCGATCTTGATCGGTGCGGCCTTGCGGCCGTCGATGCTCTTCGCCTTCGCGGCGTCGACCTCTTTGGTCATCGCCGTGACCTGCGACTGCATGTCGGCGGCCTTCGCGCGCTGCGGCCCGACCACGACGAGGTACGCCAGCCCGGCCACCATCGCCAGTGCGAGCACCACGACGGGAATCAGCGCCTGAGGCGGAAGCTTGGTCTTGTTCATGAGGTCAGCCCCGGTTCGCGCAGGTCGGCGGCGATCGTGAAGTGGACGACGCTCTGCTTGCCGATTCCGGTCAGGGTGGAGGACTGAAGCGCGACGTTCTGCAGATCGGGGATGACGGCCAGGCGCGAGAGCAGCCGCGCGACCGCGTCATGGGAGTACGTGTAGCCGTCGATCGTCATCTCGGTCGGTGCCGCGCCGGCGGCCGGCCCGACGAGCGGGGTCCCGGGGGTGCTCGGAGCGCTCGGCGAGATGGGCGACTTCGCCGACAGCTTCGCAAGCCAGACGTCCTGCGGGAGGACGAGCGAGAGCTCGCGCATCACGCGATCCCAGGCCACGCGCCGCTGCAGGGCAGACGTCACGGCGGCGACTCGGGGCCCTTGCTGGGCCGCCAGCGCGGTCGCGCCGGCCGACGGGCTCGCCGCGGGCGGCGGGATGATCGCCAGCTGTGCCTTGAGATCGTCCAGCGTGAGCTGCGAGTCGTGAACCTTCGAGCTCGCCGACAGGAACATCGTCGCCATCAACGCCGTGAGGATCACGGCGCCGCCGGTGCCCACGCCGACCGCGATCTTCTGCATTCGCGTGACGACACGGACTGCGTCCTTGGGTAGGAGGTTGACGGCGCGCATCAGTCGTCGATTGCCAATCCGATTGCGACTGCGAGCGATCCGACCTGCTCGGGGTCGGCCATCTTTCTGTTCACGCGCACGCGCGCGAGGGGATCTCCGATGCGGACGCTGACGCCGATCAGGCGCTGCAGCTCGTCGGCGAGGCCCGGAAGATGGGCGGTTCCACCGGTCAGGGCGATTTCCCCGATGCCCAGCGATCCAGGCTGGTTCTGGTAGAACTGGAGCGAGGAGACGAGCTCCCGCGCGAAGGACTGGATCTGCTTCTGGACCGCCTCGCGACAAGCGTTGAGCTGCTCGTCGGTGAGGCCGTCGACGGGGTGCGCCTCGAGGAGCGAGAGCTGGCGCTTGACCGGCTCGGCCTCCGAGGGCGTGACGTCGAGGACACGTGCGATCGCGACGCTGAGCGCCGAGCCGCCCCAGTCCAGGACACGTGTGAACTCGCAGACGCGTCCGTCCGACACGGCGAAGGTCGAGCGCTCGTGGCCGACCGAGACGGCGACCAGCGCGGCGCCTGAGTTGGCGGCCGTGCCGTCCTGCGGCGGGGCGAGGGCGCGCAACAGCGCGAAGGCCTCGAGGTCGATGCCCGCGAGGGTCAGCCCGGCCTTCTTGCAGGCCGCGACGTAGCGGTCGATCAGCTCGCGGTAGGCGACGACGAGCAGGATCTTGCGCGTCGTCACGCCGTCCTCGTCGGTGTGCTCGCTCAGCACCTGGTAGTCGAGCACGGCCTCGTCGATCGGAATCGGGAGCGCTTCTTGGGCGCGGAAGTGGATCGCGTTCGCGAGCTGCTTCGGGTCGTCGATCCCGACGATGTCGAATGCCCTGACGCCGATGCGGTTGTTCGCGATGCCGAGCCGGATGCCCTTGCGCGGCAGCTTGTGCTTCTTGAAGAACTCCTTCAGGGCGGCCGAGAGAGCCTCGGGGTTGCGCAGCTCGCCGCCCACGACGATTCCGTCCTCGAGCGTTTCGCGGGCGACGCTGTGCAGCTCGATCGAGCCGTTGTTCGAGACCCGTGCGGCCGCGATCTGCGACGCG
>JAWVDL010000383.1:0-2613 GCA_033857355.1 Gaiellaceae bacterium
CGCCGTTCGACGAGCGCCGCAGGAACTGCGAGACAGAAGAACGCGAGCCATGCGACCGCCATGAGGTTGATCCCCGGGAAGTCCGTGAAGAGCCTTGCCAGGCAGATCGGCAGGAACGCGAGGAACCCGGTCGCGAGCGCGACGACCACGTAACGACCGCGCCCGATTGGTTTCACCAGCGCAATCGCGCCGCCGTACGACGCGGCAAAGACGAGCGGGCCGACCAGGACATCGAAGATCACTCGCGCTGCTCCGTCCAGCTCGCTGTCCGCGACGCCGAAGATCGCAGGCCCGACGCCAAGGGCAAGTGCGGGCCAGAAGCGAGCGCCGTAGAGCCTCAGTGCCTCCGCGACGAGCTGCCCGACGGTGCGGGTCTCGGGTGGAAGCGGAGGCGGCAGCGGCGTACGGGGCGGCACGCGGTCGAATCTACTTACGAGCCGGGAACACTGCCTTGCCGCCGACCCAGTCGACCTCCAGCTGCACCCGCGAATTGTGGAGCGCCTCCAGATTGGCCACGATCTCGCGCGTGCGCGTGTCGATCACGTCGCCTGCGTCGCCGACATAGACGAAGCGCCCGTCCGCACTGTGCAGGAGCGAGCCGATCCGGCCGCACGCACGCTTGCACGGATTCTCGTCGCCGGAGATCGGCTTCGAGAGGCGGATGTCCTCCAGCCGGCGTGGCGGCTTGCCGGGAAGCAGGCTCACGTCGAAGACGTGCACGACGCTGTTCGGGGCGTCGAGCACCCAGAGCTCGGGACGATCGGGCGCGAGGGAGAGCCCGTGACTGGGCGGGTCAGGCCCGAAGCGCGGGTTCCAGGTGAAGCCCTCGAAGCGCGTCACGTAAAGGGGACGCTTAGTACGGAGGTCGAGGACGCGAACCCCGAGTAGACCGCGCCGAGTCTCGAACACGACTCCGTGTTCGGTATCCGCGACGCGGAGCGTGTCGAGCTCCGCGGGCACGGCGGCCGAGAGCCATTGCGCCTGCGAGAGAGACAACGCGCCGACCAGCCGCTGCTGCTGATCCATGTCGAAAAAGCAGGCGGAGCGATCGAGGGTCACGACCTCGTAGCGGTGCGTCCGACCATCTGTCGGCGGTCGCCATGTGCTCACTCCCGAGACGAGGCAGCGCGGGATGTTCTCCGTGCTGAAGTACACGGTCAACCCGGCGACGACACCGACGACGGCGAGCGCGAGCACCGTGGCTCGCAACCAGATGCGCTTCATCCCTGGAGCTCAGAGAGCAGCCGCGGCAAAGCGGCATCGAGCGCGGCAAGCGCATCGTCGAAGCGCCAGCGCGTTCGATCCGGCTCGTCGATCTCGTTGGAAACGGCGCGCACCTCGACCGCAGGGACACCGGCCAGCCTCGCGACACGTAGCACGGCGAAGCCTTCCATCGCCTCGACCTCGCAACTGCTCGTCCCGCCGACCCGCGCGCTCGTGCCGATCGGCA
Source organism: Gaiellaceae bacterium (assembly GCA_033857355.1). GTDB lineage: Bacteria > Actinomycetota > Thermoleophilia > Gaiellales > Gaiellaceae > UBA5186. The sequence goes on from JAWVDL010000383.1 coordinate 1,451, forward strand.
GGACGCGCGCGTCCGGCAGCGCACGCTGCACCGCATCGACCAAACGCGGGGCCGGGCGCTCGCGCTCCGGAACGAGCCCGCCTGCCACTGCGTCTTCGTACACCGCTTCGGAGCCGATCACGAGCTGCGGCACGGGAATCCCCCGAGCACCCGCGATCCCGACGTGGAGCAACACATCCGGCTGCGGCCCTCTCGCGAGTGCGCCTGCGGTTGCGGCGGCGGCCTCGACCGGGCCGATGCCGCAGACGAGCGTCGCTGCGCCTGCGGCGCCGGCGAGCTCGCGCTCGGTTGCGGCGACGACGAGGATCATGCGGGCAACCGTAGCCGTGTCACCCCAAAGGGTGAACCGGCGCAAGGATTGCCGGGGGCAGGCATCTCAACTGGTAGCCGCAGCACATTCGCCGCTGCCAGGCCCCACATAGGCGGCGATGACAACAAGAGAGCCGCCCACCGCAGGGGCGGCTCTTGCCTTTCACACGCGGGTAACCCTGAAGGGGGATTTCTCGGTACCCCTGCAAGATCCGCGCACCTCCGGCGTCTCAGAGTAAAAGCACCAGCAGCAAGCCGCCCCTGACGCCCGCCGCAGGCCGAGGGGGCAAACCATTCCCACAAAGGGCCGCGGCAGCGGCCCTTTGCGTATTCGGAGGTATGAGATGTACGCCATGCAGATCCAAACAGGGGAGCTGCGGGAGACCGATCTACCGGCCGGTTACGGCGAGTGGAGCGATTACGCCAGGTTCGCCGTGACGTTTGCACCTCGGGACAGGGACTTGTGCTCCGAGGCCGCCAGCGACGCCTTCGCGCGTTGGCGACGGACGGGCGAGGTCCCGCGAACGCTCGAGGAGCTCCGTGCCTGCCTCTGGTACGAGCAGCGTCGTTGGCGCTTCCTCGGACGCGAGCCGGACACCGAGGGCATGCGCTATGCAGGCGCGCTCATCGGCGCCATGCGCCACTGCCTCTAGCTAGAGACCGGCCGCAATCACCGCCTGGGTCACCGTGTCGTCCACCGACGACACCGGTGACTCACGCTCACCCGCGCGGAATGACCTCGCGCGAGGGATCGTTGGCCGGGTCGTTCTCGGGTAACACGTCGTGGGCCCAGTCGCTCTGCTTCCACTGCGGCACTGGTGTCTCGCACTCCGCCTTGGGGACGAACCGCGACC
>JAWVDL010000384.1:0-2988 GCA_033857355.1 Gaiellaceae bacterium
CGCTCGACGCCGAAGGGCTGGAGACCGCCCAGCAGCGCTACAACTAGCTAGAGCCGCTCCCACTGGACGAGCAGGTGCGAGGGCCGGTTCGGATCGACCTTGAGCGGCAGCGTCGCGCCGCTCGTCAGCCGCCCGAGCGCGATCTGCGGGACGATCTCGCCGTGCTTCACCTCGTACGGCTGGTGGCCGGCGACGTTGACGATTAGGTCGAGCCGCACGTAGGGCTGGCCGTTCATCCACATCCCGGTCTGCTCGATCCCGGCGATCGTCCCTTCGGCGTCGAGCCCGGTGTCGTGCAGACGGTCTTTCTGCGCCGCGCGCCACCCGATCGCGAGGAAGACGATTCCCAGCAAGCCGAGAATCGCGGCGGTAGGGAGGAACGCTCCACGGCGCGCGTGGCCCACGACAGGCGCGAGCGCGAAGAGAGTCGCGAGGGCGAGCTCGAACGTCCCCGTCAGGAGATAGATGTTCCGCCACGTCTTGCTCCAGCGCCGCTGGGGCGGGGCGCTGCCGGAGGCTCCGTCGCGCTCCTTCGGCGCCCACGCGCCCGAGTCGACCTCGCCGAAGCTGCGCGGGCCATGCGTCTGCCCGTAGCCCGCGCCGCCGAAGTAGGCCATCAGGAAGCCCGCAACGAGCCCGAAGGCCGACCCCGCGAGGATGACACCCCAGCGCGCCTCGCCCCGCAGGCACGCGCTGCCCGAGCAGCTCCCCGGACCGGCTCCCGCGGTGCGCAGGAACGAGTACGCGAAGAGCAGCGCGCTTGCCGCGATCAGCACGTAGCCGAGCTTGCGAACCATGCCGCGCGACCCTACGCGGCGCGTGCCGTCGGAGACAAGCCTGCGAGTAGACTTCACCGCCGCGAGACGCCTGTCTCGCCGTTCGTCATGGACCGTCCAATCCTGCACAACTTCGTCCGCGAGCTCGTCGAGCACGAGCGGCTGATCGCCTTCGCCGAGGCGCTGCCCACGCGTGCGCGGGTCTCCGAGCCGGCCCTGCCGCTGCTGCTTGCGGCGCTGCACGAACGGCTCCAACGGCAGCTCGTCGTCGCCCTTCCGGAGGACGCGGACGCCCGTGACGCGGCGGAGGCAGCGGCCTGGTTCCTCGGCGAGGAGCGCGTCGCGCTGCTGCCGAGCCGCGGGGTGGGCTGGGATTCAGGACTTGAGCCGCCGCCGCACCTCGTGGGCGAGCGCGCGAGAGCGCTCGACGTGCTCGAGCGCGGCGGGCTCGTCTGCGCGTCCGCCTGGGCCCTCGCGGAGGGGATGCCGCCGGCTGACGACCGCCCGCGAGCGATCCGGATTGCCACGGGCGACGAGCCCGGCCTCGACTCGCTGGCCGAGGACCTCGCCCTCGCCGGCTACGCACGGGTCGATCGGGCAGACGAGCGCGGCCAATTCGCGGTCCGCGGCGGGATCATCGACGTCTTCCCGACGACGGGCCGGGAGCCGCTGCGGGTCGACTTCTTCGGCGACGAGATCGAAGCTGTCCGCGCCTTCTCGCCGTTCACGCAGCGCGCCCTCCACCCGGTCGACGCCGCTGTCGTGTATCCCGCCGCGGAACGCCTCGTCGATCTGCTCGACGAGGCGACCCTCCCGGACGACGAAGTGGCGCCGCGAGCTCCCGACGACCTCGTGCGGGCGCTGCCGCGCGCTCCCGACTTCATCTGGCGGCCCGCCGACGTGCGCCAGGTGCTCGCCGATGAGTTCCCGGGCACCGAGATCCCGCTGAAGGACGCCTCCGAGCTCGATCCGTTCCCCTCCGGCCAGCCGTTCAGCTTCGAGGCGCAGCGTCCGGCGATCGCGGCGCGGGGACTCGCCGAGGCCGAGAACGAGCTCGGCGCGCTCGTCCGCGCCGGCAACCGCGTCGTGGTCGCGTTCCCGCACCGGGGCGAGGCCGCTCGCACCCAGAACATGCTGCGCCGGGTCGACGTGCGGGCACTCGAGGAGGCCGAGGATCTGCCGGCCGACCCGGAGCTGCTCTTCGCGGTCGCACCGGCCCGCCGCGGGTTCGTCTGGCGCGAGCTCGGCCTCGTCCTGCTTCCCGACACCCAGGTCTTCCGCAAGCGTCCGCCGCGCACCGACAAGCGGCTCGGACGAGCGCTGCAGTCCTTCGCCGACCTGCGCACCGGCGACCACGTCGTCCACGAGGATCACGGCGTCGGAAAGCTGCTCGGGTTCGAAACGCGCACGGTCGCCGGCGTCACGCGCGACTACCTCTTCCTCGGCTTCCGCGGAGACGACCGGCTCTACGTTCCGCACGAGCAGCTCGGCAAGGTCAGCCGCTACATCGGCGTCGACGCCAAGTCGCCCGCGCTCTCGAAGCTCGGCGGCAAGGCGTGGCAGCTGCTCAAGTCGCGGGCGCGCGAGAGCGTGCAGGAGCTCGCGGGCGACCTGATCGCGCTCTACGCGCAGCGCCAGCAGGCCTCGGGCGTGCCGTATGAGGTGGACGGCGAATGGATGGAGCGCCTCGAGGCGTCGTTCCCGTACCGCGAGACGGAGGACCAGGCACGCGCGATCGAGGCCGTCAAGGAGGATCTGGAAGCACCGCGCCCGATGGACCGGCTGGTCTGCGGCGACGTCGGCTTCGGCAAGACCGAGGTGGCCGTCCGGGCCGCGTTCGCCGTCGCCACGAACGGCAGGCAGGTGCTGATGCTCGCGCCGACGACGCTCCTCGCGGAGCAGCACTGGAACACCTTCCGCGACCGCTACCGCGACTTTCCGGTCGTCGTCGAGATGGTCTCCCGGTTCCGGACGCCGAAGGACACCAAGCGGATCCTGGCCGAGTTCGGCGCCGGGAAGGTCGACGTGCTGATCGGGACTCACCGGATCCTCTCGCGCGACGTGATCCCCAAGGAGCTCGGGCTGGTGATCCTCGACGAGGAGCAGCGCTTCGGAGTCGCCCAGAAGGAGCTGCTGCGCTCGCTGCGGCTCGAGGTCGACGTCCTGACGCTGTCCGCCACGCCGATTCCGCGCACGCTCCACATGTCGCTCT
>JAWVDL010000385.1:0-4807 GCA_033857355.1 Gaiellaceae bacterium
CCCGCACGGTCTGGTACGCGTTCGACCCGGCGATCCCGATCGCGAGCAGCACGATCGCCGCGTGCACGACGTAGCCGCCGTAGCGTCTCCGGTTCCGCCCCACGAGCGACGTGAACGCGCCGAGCCAGGTGCCCGCGGAGAGCGCCCGCCGGGCCCTTGTGCCGCGAACGAACTCGTAGACGATCGAGGCGAGCACGAACGCCGAGAACGTGTATGCGATCAGCCCCGGGATCGACGTCCCCGCCCCGGCCGCGACCAGCCCGACGCCCGCGGCGAGCGCGAGTCCCGCCGGCAGGAGGAACGCCTGCGAGACGGCCCGCCACGACGCGCGCCGCCAGGCGATCAGCGGCCCGATCCCCATCAGCAGCAGCAACGGCAGGCCGAAGACGCGCAGGAAGAAGTCGTAGTACGGCTTCGCCACCGTCGTCGGCTCACCCCGGATCGCTTCGGTGATCAGCGGCCAGACGACCCCCCAGAGGATCGTCAGGCAGAGGGCGACGAGGAGCAGGTTGTTGTAGAGGAACGTGGCCTCGCGGGACATGAGCGACTCGAGGCGCGTCTTCGCCCGCAACAGCGGTAGGCGGCTGAAGACGAGCGCGAGCGAGCCGATCGTGATCGCCGAGATGAAGCCCGCGAACCAGGGCCCGATCGAGCTCTGGGTGAACGAGTGGATCGAGCTGACCACTCCCGAGCGCGTGAGGAAGGTGCCAAAGATCGAAAGGCAGAACGCGAGGATGACGAGCAGCATGTTCCAGACCTTCAGCATCCCGCGCTTCTCCTGGATCATCACCGAGTGCAGGAAGGCGGTCGCCGCGAGCCACGGCATCAGCGCGGCGTTCTCGACGGGATCCCAGGCGAAGTACCCGCCCCAGCCCACCTCGACGTACGCCCAGTGCGCGCCGAGCAGCTGGCCGATCCCGAGACACGTCCACGCGACGAGCGTCCACCGGCGCGTCGCGACGATCCAGCGCTCGTCGGTCCGCCGGGAGAGCAGCGCGCCCATCGCGAACGCGAACGGCACCGTCAGCCCGACGTAGCCCAGGTAGAGCATCGGCGGGTGCGCGACCATGTACGGGTTCTGGAGGCTCGGGTTGAGTCCCGCACCGTCGGCGACGGCAGGCTGGGTGGCGAACGGGCTCGAGACGACCACGAGCAGGAAGGCGAAGAAGGCTGCGACGCCGCCGAGCACGGGTGTCGTCCACGCGACGAGGTCGGGAGCGTTTCGCCGGTTGAGCCACACCGCTGCCGCGGAGAAGCCGGTCAGGATCAGCAGCCAGAGCAGGAGCGAGCCTTCCTGCCCACCCCAGAACGCCGAGAGCGTGTACATCGTCGGCAGTGCCCGCGCCGTGTGGTCGGCCACGTAGGTGAAGGTGAAGTCGTGCCGGAGGAGCGCGGCCGCGAGCAGCCCGGCGGCGAGCAGCGTCGTCCCGAAGGCGGCGAGCAGCGCGTTCTGCGCCGACAGGGCGAGCCGCCGCCGGCGCCGCCAGGCCGCGTACCCGCCCGCGAGGGCCGCGTAGAGCACGAGCGCCAACGAGAGGACGAGTGCAGCGCGTCCCAGGCCGGCCATTAGGACGTCTTGTCGACGTACTTCGACGGGCACTTCGTCACGAGCGTGTCGCGTTGCGCGACGAAGACGCCGTTTCGGAGCGTGCCCTGCACTGCGATGTCGCGGTCGGTCCTGAACTGATCGGGGACGCTGCCGCGGTACACGACCGGCACGGTTGCGGCACCCTTCGGATCGCGGACCGTGAAATGGAGGCCTGTGGCGCCGCGCGCATCACCGGTTGGGTGGCCGACCACGTGTCCTCCGAGGATCACCGAGCCCGAGTGGCCGGCGAGCTGGCTCGGCTGCAGAGACGGTGTCCCGCCTCCTGCGATCGACGTGTAGAGCAGGAACACGCCGAGGACTGCTGCGACCGACAGCGCGATGACGAGCCGCGCGGGACTACGCTTGCGGGCCACGCGGCGCAGTCTAGCCCGTGGCGCGCGGGTCTAGCGCTCGCGAACCGGCGTGTCGCGGCGGCCCGGAATGCGGTACCCGTGGTCGTGGCAGAGCGAGCCGGGCGCATCCTCGGTGAGGGCATCGCAATAGCCCTTGCCGTAGGCAGCCCGCATGAACGCCGCGACGACCTCGAGGTTCCACTCGGTGATCTCGCTCGCTTCGCGCCAGAGGTCGGTCAGCCGGAGGTCGATGTCGAGCTCCAGCAGATCGATTCGGGTTATTTGCTGTGGCATGGAAAAAGCGTAGGAACGGGGTCGGACGGCATGATGGGCACCGATGGCGCGGATTCGCTTTGGCCCTGCACGGATGCCCTCCCGCGAGAGCCCGGACGAAGCGGTCGAGCTCCTGCTCGCGCGCGGGTACTCCGCCTGCGAGATCGACTTCGAAGGCAAGTTCTGGATGGATTACGACTTTGCGGCGCGGCTGGGCGAGCTGGCGCAGGCCAATGACGTCGCCCTCTCCGTCCATGCCCCGATCGCCGGGTTCATGGGCCACGCCGAGCGCGGGAAGAAGCTCAACATGGCGGTCGGGATGCTCGACCACTCCGCCGGGATCGCCCAGGCCGCCGGCGCCGAGGTCGTCGTGTTCCACCCCGGCTTCCTGCTCGGCCGCACGCGTGAGGACGCCATCGACTCGGTGTGCGAGCAGCTCGGGGAGCTGCGCGAGCGGTTGGAGAAGAAGGACCGCGCCGTGCCGTTCGGGATCGAGGTCATGGGCCGCGTGCGCGAGCTCGGGAGCGTGGAGGACGTCGTCGAGATCTCGCGCCGCTGCGGCTGGGTGCGACCCGTGCTCGACTTCGCACACATGCACGCGACCACCGACGGGGCGCTGACGAGCGTCGAGCCCTTCGCGGAGGCGCTCGCGGCCGCCGACGCGGTGCTCGAGCCTGGGGCGCCGTTCCACATCCACTTCAGCGACATCCAGTTCGCGAACCGCAACGAGACGAAGCACCTGCCTTACGGCGAAGGAACCCTGCGCGCCGAGCCGCTCGCGGAGGCGCTCGCGCAGTTCGAGCGACCGGCCACGGTGATCAGCGAGTCGCCGGACGAGGAGTCGAGCCAGGCGATCAAGGCCGTGCTCGAGGGGCGGAGCGCGAAGCCCCGCCCCTCGAAGGCACGCTAGTAGCCTGTCCCGAAGGCTGCGCGCGACACGGTCCCCAGGACCTGCTCCTGGTAGTAGACCGGGCCGCCGCTGTCCGAGTGCACGGTCCCGGACGCGTAGTGCGTCGAGACCGACAGCGTGTAGACGTTGCTGTTCGAGATCGCGAGCCCGAAGTAGTCGCCGATGAAGCCTCGGCCGACATCGCACGGGTCGCTGTGTCCCGCGCAGGGGTACTGCGTGAGGCCGCCGACCTTCTGGTCCGGCTGATCCGGATCCCAGCTGGACGTCGAGCCGCGGACGTTCGGGCCGACCGCGACCGCGCCGCCGCCGGAGTCCTTGTAGGCCTGGATCGAGACGTCGATGCACGTGTTCGAGTCGCCGCGATGGGCGGCGAGGATCGAGGCGTCCGACGGACAGGCCGCGCGACGGTCGTAGAACGCGACCGCCACGGCGCCTCCCGGTCCGGCTGCCACGGACGGCTGGAACTGATCCGTCGAAGCCGTGGCCGCGTCGTCGTTCACGAGGGTCGGTGCCGACCACGTCAGCCCGCCGTTCGTCGACTGCTTGAAGTAGACGTCCGACGTCCCGGCAGCCACGTCCCAGTTCTCGTACGTCAGATACGCGTGACCGGGATAGGTCGGACTGGCCGCGAAGTTCTCGATGATCCCGTCACGGAACTTCGTGTTCGCGAAGTATCCGAACGGGTTCTCGACCGGGCTCGCGGCGAGCACGAAGGGCGTCCACGTCACGCCGTCGTCGGTCGAACGCGTGACGTACACGTGCCCGACGCGGTTCTTGTTCGTCGTGTCGTAGCCGCTCACGAACGCGACGTAGACGGTGCCGTCCGAGCCGACCGACGGATAGACGTACGTATTAGCCGGCGTCGTCGCCGAAGGCGTGGTGAGCTGCACGGCCTTGCTGAAGGTCGCACCGCGGTCCCGTGAGATGGCGACCATGATCTTGCCGTTCCCGCCGGAGCCGTTGAACGTCGTCCACATCGCGTAGACGTGGTCCTGGTTCACGTTGCCGACGATGTGGTTGACAGCAATCCATTGCTTGTCCTCGACATGGCCGAGCGTCGTGCTCGTCTGGTTGTTCGTGCTGTCGAGCGCCTGGCCGCCGTTCGCCTTCAGCCAGTGCCGGCCGAGGTCGTCGCTGTAGGAGACGTCGATCTCGCCGTTCGGGTGCAATCCCCCGGCCCAGTACGCGTTGAACGGGAGCGTCGTCTGGTACGCGCGACCCGTCGTGTCGAAGTCGACGTTCGGATCGGTGTTGTTCGTCCAACTCGGCGGCATGTCCTGAGTGAAGGTGCCGCCCGGACCGGCCGTGGTGCAGTCGTAGCCTTGCACCTGGTTCGTCGCCACGGCTTTCCCCTGCTTGATCGTGTACGAGCCCAGGTGGAAGTCGTAGAACGTGCTGAAATTCTCGAAGTAGAACTTGGACGCACCGACGATGGACTCCGTGCCGGGCTTGACTGCGAGCCACGACTCGGAATGGTTCGAGTTGTAGATGCCGGCCCGGCATGTCCCCGCGTCGGGCCGCGTCGCGCCGGCCGGACCGGGATATCCGCCGCCGGCGACCGGCGAGCTGACGACGGTGTTCGTCGGGACGATCGTCGAGGTCCATCCGGCCGCGGCGGCCGTGGACGTGAAGACGAGCACGGCGACCGCGCACGTCGTGATTGCGAATGCTTTCAAAGCTCTC
>JAWVDL010000386.1:0-8884 GCA_033857355.1 Gaiellaceae bacterium
CAGGTCACGGCGCTCGCCGACGAGCTGGAGTCGCATCTCCTCGGGGAGCTCGACTTCACCGAGGAGGCGCACAACGCCGAGCTGATCGCCGAGCACGTCGCCGAGTTCGAGGATCTGATCGTCGCGAAGCCGGTCCGGCCCTGGGTCACCGAGCGGGTGCTCGTGCTGGAGCGGATCGACGGCGAGAAGGTCGCGGAGGGCCACGGCCTCTCGGAGGAACGCCGCCGCGAGCTCGCGCGCTCATTCTTCCGCGCCTACGTCCACCAGGTGACCGTTGACGGCGTCTACCATGCGGATCCGCACCGCGGCAACGTGCTGCTGACGCACGACGGGCGGCTCGCGCTGCTCGACTTCGGCCTGCTCGGACGGCTCGACGACGACACCCGCAGGAACCTGTCCCTCCTGCTGATGGCAGTCGCGCAGAACCGGGCCGACGACGTTGCCGACCTGATCCTCTCGCTGTCGCTCACCGACCTCTCCTCGAACGAGGCCGGCTTCCGCGCCGAGCTCCGGCGGAAGCTTCCTCGGTACCAGTGGCGACCGCTCTCGGGAATCCGCGCGGGCGAGGCTCTGGCCGACCTGCAGCGCATCTCGGTGCGGTATGCGATCCGCCTCCCGCCAAGCTTTGCGCTCGTGGGCAAGACGCTGTCCCAGGCGGACTCGATCGCTCGCACGCTCGACCCGGAGCTCGACCCGATTCAGCTGCTCGAGGAGGACGCGTTCCAGGGCATGCTCGTAGAAGCCGAGCGGCGGCTCGAGCCTACGTCCCTCTTCTCATTTCTCTACACGCAGCTCGAGCCCCTCGCGAAGATGCCGCGCCACGTCAGCCGCCTCGCCGGGCAGCTCGAGACCGGGACGCTGAAGGTGGGCATCGTGCCGACGGATCTAGGCGAGATCGAGACCGTCGCGCGGTCGGTCGCGAACCGGATCGGCGCGGCGCTGATCGTGGTCGGCCTGCTCGTTTCGGCGGCCCTTCTCGCCCGCGTGCACGACCTGCGCTGGATCGCCGCCGTGGGTTTCGTGCTGGCCGCGGTTCTGGGGCTCTACATGGTCTGGAAGATCATCCGGACTCCCGGCGAGTTGTAAGACGGTGCTTGAAGGGCTCGAGACTCGAAGCACGAACTGACCGGCGGGGGTGCCTACCAAGGCTCCTCCTCTCCCCTGACAGCGACGGCGGCCTTGTGCCGCCGTCGCCTTTTGTAATGGGGAATACTGCAGAACCGCGTAACGTCTCTAGACGAAGCACGTCCGTATCCCTAGATTCCAGTCCCCCAGACTCTGGAGAGCGCGTGGAAGCTCACACCAGCGACGTCAAGCTCACCGACCTAGCCTCCTGTGGTGGCTGCGCTGCCAAGTACTCGGCGGCACGGCTCGAGCAGCTCCTGGCCGGCTTCGTGCCGGTCGACGAGGAGAACCTGCTCGTGGGGCTCGCCCCTGCGGACGACGCCGCCGTCTATCGCCTCGACGACGAGCGCGCGCTGATCTTCACGCTCGACTTCTTCCCGCCCGTGGTCGACGACCCGGGCGACTACGGCGCGATCGCCGCGACGAACGCGCTCAACGACGTCTTTGCGATGGGCGGCACGCCGCTGCTCGCGCTGTCGATCGCCGCCTTCCCCGAGGAGCTTCCGATCGAGATGCTCGGCGCGATCTTCGCGGCCGCGGACGCGCAGGTGCGTGCGGCGGGCGGGTTGCTCGCGGGCGGGCACACGATCCGCGACGCCGAGCCGAAGTACGGGCTGGCTGTGGTCGGGACCGTCCATCCTGACGGGATCTGGCCGAAGAACGGCGCGCAGCCGGGCGACGCATTGTTCGTGACCAAGCCGCTCGGAACCGGCCTGATCATGACCGGCTGGAAGAAGAAGCTCGCCGGCTCGCAGCAGCTCGAACGCGCGATCGGCTGGATGCGCACGCTGAACAAGGATGCCGCCGAGGTTCTCCGCGGGCTCGCGCCGAACGCCGTGACCGACGTCACCGGGTTCGGGCTCTTCGGCCACGCCCATGAGGTCGCAGACCGCAGCGGCGTGCAGATCCGGCTCGAGTCGGGCCGCTTCCCGGCGATCGACGGCGCCCTCGACATGGCGCGCAAGGAGGTCCGGACGAGCGGCGACCCGCGGAACCGCGACTTTGCCGGCCGCCATGTGTCGTCAGACGGCGTCTCGGAGGTGCTCCTCGCGCTCGGCTACGACCCGCAGACGGCGGGCGGGCTCCTGGTCTCCATCCCGGCCGAAAAGGGCGCGGCGCTGGAGGCGGAGTTCGCGGGGCGCGGGCTGTTCCTGCGGCGGATCGGCAGCGTCGAAGAAGGGGCGGGCGTCGTCGTCGAGTGACCCGCGGGATGATCCATGGGCGGTTCCAGCCCTTCCACAACGGTCATCTGGAGTATCTGCGCGGCGCGGCGGAGCGGTCGGATGAGATCTTCGTCGGGATCACGAATCCCGACCCGGCGCGGGTCAAGCCCGAGCCGAGCGATCCGCTGCGGCATCTGCCCGAGTCGAACCCGTACTCCTACGCCGAGCGGCTGTTGATGGTCAAGGGCGCGGCGGGAGACCTCGGTCTCGAGCCGACGCGCGTCCACGTGGTCCCGTTCCCGGTCAACGAGCCCGAGCTCTGGCCGGCCTACGTTCCCGCGGGTGTGACGCAGTACCTCCGACTCTTCTCTGAGTGGGGCGGCACGAAGCTCGAGCGGATGCGGGCGGCCGGCTACGAGGTCGTGATTCTCGACGAGGGTGCGGAGAAGGCGCTTTCGGGAGCGGACGTGCGGGCCGCGCTCAGGGAGGGTCGGGACTGGCAGTCACTCGTGCCGCCGGGCGTAGCGCGCGTCCTTCGCTCGCTCCAACCGATTCACGCTTAGGCTCGCTGAGTGCTTCCGATCGTCGTGATCCTGCTCGACGGGCTTGGCGACCGCGCCCACGCTGCGCTCGGTGGGCAGAGCGGGAACGAGGCCGCGACGACGCCGAACCTCGACCGGCTCTGCGCCTCCGGGTCGTGCGGAGTGCTCTACGCGGTCGGCCCGGGGCGCGCGCCGTCGAGCGAGGTCGCGCATTGGTCGATGCTCGGCTACCGGCCCGACGAGTTTCCCGGGCGGGCCGTGTTCGAGGCGCTCGGCCGCGGCCAGGAGGTCGATCCCTCGGACGTGCTGGCTTACGCGGCATTGCGGCCGGCGGAGCGAAGGCCCGACGGGCTATGGCTGACCGGTCGTCCCGATCCGAAGGCCGACGCGGAAGAGGCGGCGCAGCTCGTCGAGCGTTGCAACGGACTGGAGCTCGACGGCCTGCGCTTCTCGCTCCAGCACGTCTGGCGCGGTGAGGCCATCCTCCGCGTCTCCGGGGGTGCGGACGACCGCGTGACCGACTCGGACGCTTTCTTCCGCGACCGCCATCCGGTTCTGCGGCCGCAGCCGCTCGTGGCGGAGGCCGAGCGTACAGCGCGCGCGGCCGAGGCCTGGAGCCGGCGGGTGCTCGAGCTCCTCGAGGGGGAGCGCTTCAACGTGATCACGCTCAAGTGGTGGGGACGGCTTCGCCCGCACCCGAGCTTCCTCCAGCGGCACGGCGTCACGGGCGCGTTCGTCGCCGAATCGGCGTTCCTGCGAGGGCTCGGCCGCGCGCTCGGGCTCGAGGCGGTCGAGGAGCCCGAGACAGACGACCCGGTTGCGGATCTAGGGCGGCGCCTCGCTCACGCCCGCGAGCGGATCGACGCCGGCGAGACCTTCGTGTTCGTCCACCAGAAGACGACGGACGCGGCCGGACATACGAAGGATCCGTCGATCAAGCGGCGGACGATCGAGACGTTGGACGCAGCGCTCGCCGACCTCCCGACCGACCGTGCGATCGTGTGCTTGACCGGGGACCACGCCACGCCCGCGTCTCCGGACGTCATCCATTCGGGCGATCCTGTGCCGCTCGTCGTGGCCGGCCCGGGAGTGCGGGCCGACGCCGTGGCCGAGTTCGGCGAGACGAGCTGTGCCGCGGGCATGCTCGGGCACTTGCGCGGCCCTGATCTGATGCCGGTGCTCTTGAACGCCGCGGATCGGCCGCTCTTCCTCGGCTCGCGGCCGACGCCGTTCGACGGCACCGACGGCTACCCGGCTCTGCTCGAACCCCTTCTCTAGACTCGAAGACATGGCCGTCGAGACATCCCGGCTCTCCCGCCTGCGCGCGGTCGACCTCTCGCGGACGGGCTTCCGGAGGCTCGCCGTCCTCGGCGCCGTGATGCTCTACGCCATCGTCTCGACCGGTGCGACGGTGCGCCTGACCGCGTCCGGATTGGGCTGCGAGCACTGGCCCGGCTGCCAGGCCGGCAATCCGTTCCCGGCCAGCGGCGTCCATTCGTACATCGAGTTCGGGAACCGCGTGGTCGCCGGACTCACGATCTTCGTGACGCTCGCCGTTGCGCTTGCTGCGTTCGCGACCAGAGGGGTCGAACGACACACGGCATGGCTGGCCGGCGCCGTCTTCGTCGGCACGCTCGCGCAGGCGCCGCTGGGCGCGATCACCGTGTACCTGAACCTCCACCCGCTGATCGTCATGCCGCACCTGTTGCTCTCGATGCTGCTGCTCGGGGGTGCCGTCCTCGTGCTGCTCGACGCCCTGCGACTGGAGCGGGGGGAAGGCGAGCCGACGTTGCCGAGCGAGCTCCGCCGCTTCGTCCCGTTGCTTCCGGCCGTCGGCTTCGGATTGCTCGTCTCCGGCGCTTTCGCGACCGCAGCCGGGCCGCACTCCGGCGGCGACGAGGTCGCACGCTTCGGCACGCTCGACGTCGCGCTGGTCTTCCACGCGGCCTCGGTAGCGGCTTTCGGCCTCGGCCTCGTGTTTCTGCTCGGCTATCTGGTTGCGCGCCGCGACCGCTCGCCGGTCGCGCTGCGGGGAGCGGCTGCGCTGGTCGCCCTCACCCTCGTCCAGATGGGACTCGGCGAGCTCCAGTACCGGACGCACCTCCCATGGGGGCTCGTGCTGGTTCACGTGGCGGTCTCGGCGGCCGTCTGGAGCGGCGCGGTCGCGCTGGCCAGCCTGATTCGGCGGCCGCTGGCGCCCACGTAGACTTTCGGAATGGCGGAAGAGCTCCGCATCACGCGCCGGCCCACCCTGAACGAGCCTGTCCTGATCACTGCGTTTCGGGGCTGGAACGACGGCGGGCAGGGCGCTTCGCTCGCAGGCGGATACCTCGCCAAGGTCTGGCGGGCTGCACGCTTCGCCGAGATCGAGCCCGAGACCTTCTTCGACTTCCAGGCGACGCGGCCGCAGGTCTCGCTCGTCGACGGCCTGAGCCGGCGAATCGACTGGCCCGACAACGCCTTCTACCATGCGCGCATCCCGGGGACGGATCGCGACGCGGTTCTCCTGCTCGGGATCGAGCCCAACCTCCGCTGGCGCACGTTCACCGATCTGATCGTGAGCCTCTCGGCCGAGCTCGGCGTCGAGCTGGCCGTCACGCTGGGCTCGCTGCTCGCGGACGTCCCGCACACGCGTCCGTCGCCCGTGACGGGCAGTGCGACCGACCAGGCGCTGGTCGAGTCGATGGGCCTGCAGGCCTCGCGCTACGAGGGACCGACCGGAATCGTCGGGGTCCTTCACGATGCGTGCCGCCGGTCGGGGATCTCGTCGGTCAGCCTCTGGGCCGCGGTTCCGCACTACGTCTCCCTCGCGCCGAGCCCGCGTGCCGCGCACGCGCTGTGCGTGCGCCTCGGCGAGCTGCTCGAGGTCGACATCGAGACGGGTGAGCTGTCGGAGGCGGCGGAGACCTACTCGGAGCAGGTCAGCGAGGCGGTCGCATCCGACGTGGACACCGCCGCCTACGTCGAGGAGCTCGAGCAGCGCAGTGACGCGATCGACGAGGTCACCGAGGCCGAGCTGCCGTCAGGCGACTCGCTCGCCGCCGAGCTGACCCGGTTCCTGCGCGAGCGTGACGAGGAGTCGGATACGCCTCGCGAGCAGCCCTAGCCGGCTCTTAGCCGAACGTGAACGCGTAGGCCGACAGGCCCGCAGAGAAGCGAAGCTCGAGCGTCCCGTCGACGGCCTTCGGGAACGACAGGAGCGTGTAGAGCCGGTCTCCGTTCACGGCGGTGGTCCCGACCGGGCGACCGTCGACCAGCTTCTCGACGCGACCGTGTCCGCCCAGCACGAGATAGACGCGCATCGCCTGGAAATGCAGTCGCAGCCGGGCATTCGACCCGGCGACGATCCGCTGCGGGCCGACCGTCCAGCGACCGGCGTACGCGACCTCGTTCTGTGCCAGCAGCTTCGGGAAGGCGTACTCCGCGGTCTTGTCCTCGCGTACCGGCAGGCCGGCGTAGCGGTCGAGTCGCTGGTAGCCGAGGTACGACTCCGGCGTGACGAGCTCGTGCGGCGTCCGGTCAGGCTTGCGTACCGCGGCCGGGAGGGCGGTGCTCGACTTCTCCGCGAGCAGCTGCCGGATCAGCGCTTCCGTCTGCGTGTACTCGCCCTCGCCGAAGTGCGCGTGGCGGACGTGTCCGCTCCGGTCGATCAGGTACTCCGCGGGCCAGTACTGGTTCCCGTACGCGTTCCAGGTGTCGTAGGCGTTGTCGAGCGGCACCGGGTACTTGACGCCGTACCGTTTGGTCGCCGAGCGGACGTTCGAGAGATCGTGTTCGAACGCAAATTCCGGAGTGTGGACGCCCACGACGACGAGCCCGCTCGAGCGGTAATGGTCGTACCAAGCGGTCACGTGCGGAAGGGTGCGCAGGCAGTTGATGCACGAGTACGTCCAGAAGTCGATCAGGACGACCTTGCCGCGGAGTCCCTTCATCGTCAGCGCGCGGTCGCCGGGTGTATTCAGCCAGTGCGAGACCTTCTGGAAGTCCGGCGCTGGGCCGTAGTCCGCCAACTGGCCTGCACGTGGGGAGGCAGCGCGCGCGATCCCGCCGCCGCCGCCGAGCGCGGCTAGCTTCCTGTTCGCCGTACCGTTCCGTTCGATCTTCCCCTGCAGGTAATTCGTGTAGTCCCCGAGCGCGAGCTGGGCTTTCGTGTCGAGGTGGAAAATGATCGCAACTGCCGACGCGGCGATCAGTACGCCGGCTGCCACGCGGATCTGTTGCGCCCGAGGGCGGATCGAACGAGCGGCGCGTTGGCCGCCGATCGCGACCGCGAGCATCGGGACGGCTGCGCCCGCCGCGTAGGCGATCGTCAGCGCAATCGTGTCGAGGCCGACGTGCATGCTCGCCGCCTTCACGGTGATCACGGTCAGCACCGGTCCCGCGCAAGGGACGAAGACGAGACCGAGGCTGGCCCCGAGCAGGAAGCCCCCGCCGAGATTTCTTCCCGACCGCCGGCTGAGCCTGGTGAAGGGGCGCTCGAGCAGCAAACCGAGCTGCGGAATCAGGAGCGAGGCGGCGAGCACGAACAGGAGGACGAGAGCCAGGTTGCGCAGGAACGTCTGCGGCAGCCCGAGCTGGTCGAGCAGCCACGCGGCGGCGAGCGTGAACACCGTGAAGCTCGCGGCCAGCCCTCCCACGATCGCGTAGGGCCGCCGAGGCTGGTCGTCGGTCGCGCCGCCCGCGAGGAGGATCGGGAGGACGGGGAGGACGCACGGTGAGATCGCCGTGACCACTCCGGCGAGAAAGCCGATTCCGAGGAGAAGGAGCATCGCTTCCTTCTACGACTCCGACTTGGCCCCGGTTGTTACGCGGGCTCGTCGGCCGGCGGCGCGGCGGGGGCCTCGGCTGGGGCGGCCGCCGGCGGCTTCCGGCGGCGGCGCCTGCGCGGCTTCGGCGGTGCGCCGTTCGCGGAGGCCGCCTCGGGCGCCGATCCGTTCTGCGAGGCCTGCTGCTGCTCAGCCGTCTGCGGCCCTTGCACCTGGTTCTTGCGCTTGCGGCGCCGCCGGCGACGCGATCGTCCCGGCTGGACCTTGGGGGCGGGAAGGTTCTCGGCCAGCGCTGCTGCGACCTCGGGCAGCGTTCCGAGCCGCTCGCGGGCGGCCTCGATCAGCTGCGTCGAGCGCGGTGTGTAGCCCTCGGCCGAGGCGAGCAGCGCCACGCCGACCTCGCGTGGCAGCTCGATCGCGGCGTTGACGAGCTTCGCGGCGTTCTCCTCGTGCCGATGGCCGCGCGAGTTGGCGAGCGCGCCGAGGAGCCGCTTGGCCTCGGGGAACTCCGAGCTGGCCCGGCGGTCCTGCACCTTGCGCGTGGCACGCGCCAGCTTCCAAGTCCAGCGGGCGACGATCTGGTCGGGCGCGTTCGCCTTTCCGTCGGCGATCGCCCGCAGGAGGATCCGAACGCCCTGGATCCGGTCCTTGTCCCAGGTCGGCGCCTGTGTGACCAGCGTGACGAGGTCGTCGAAGTCGGCGCGCTCCACCGTCATCGACACGCGGTCGGCGAGCGCGGTCATCCGCAGCCGGCGATTCGGGTTCTCGGCGGCGCAGGTCGCGAGGAACTGCTCGAGGCAGCCTTTCGAGGCACGGCCGTCCGTCAGCTTCGTGACGAAGTCGACCCGCTCCTCGAACCGCACCTGGCGGCCCGCGATCGAGGCCCAGTAGCGCTGCTCCTCCTCGTCGAGGTAGCGCGGATCGACCCGCTGCCACTCGCGCGCGATCACGGCGAGGCGGCGCGCGACGTTCGGCGTGACCGGGACGAGCCACGGTGCCGGCGTGAGGCGGCGGCGCGCACGGCGCTGGACGCGGCGGCGCGGCGCGGGCGTGACGCGCGCCCCTTCGCGGTAGAAGTCAGCTTCGAGCAGCGAGTGCAGCGAGATCACGCGGTCGTTGTGCGTCGCGCTCTTCGGGACGAAGTCGACGACGATCCCCGCTTCCTTGCGCGGGTGCGTGCGCATGATCCGGCCGATGCGCTGCTGGTAGACGCGCTTGGACGCGGTCGGCGCGAGGTGCATGCACACGGTCGCGCGCGGAGAGTTCCAGCCTTCCGCGAGCAGCATCG